>JAIEPP010000066.1 GCA_019748335.1 Xanthobacteraceae bacterium | reverse complement strand
GAGCGCAGCCGCACCACGCGGTCGCAGCGCTGCGCCAGCGAAGTGTCGTGCGTCACCAGCACCAGCGTCATGCCGCGCTCGGCATGTTTGGTGAACAGGAGATCGACGATCTGCTTGCCGGTGGCTTCGTCGAGATTGCCGGTCGGTTCGTCCGCGACCAGGATCGCAGGATCGGGTGCCAGCGCGCGGGCAAGCGCGACGCGCTGCTGTTCGCCGCCGGACAATTGCGTCGGATAATGATGCAGGCGATGGCCGAGCCCGACCGAGGTCAACTCCTGCGCCGCGCGTTCCGTGGCGTCGGGGTTACCGGCAAGCTCCAGCGGCACCGCGACGTTTTCCAGCGCGGTCATGGTCGGGATCAGATGGAAGGACTGGAACACGATGCCGACCTGGCGGCCGCGGAAACGCGCCAGCGCGTCCTCGTCGAGGGCATTGAACGGCGTGCCGTTCACCACCACCTCTCCGCTGTCAGGACGTTCCAACCCCGCCATCACCATCAGCAAGGTCGATTTGCCCGAACCCGAAGGTCCGATCAGGCCGATCGCCTCGCCCGATGCCACACGAAGGCTGATATCTTTCAGGATATGTACCCGCGCGGCGCCGGAGCCGAGCGAGAGATTGACGTTGGAAATGGAAATGGTGTCCGGCTCGACGCCGGTCAGTGAAGAGGGTTCGATGAGACTGTCCATGGCTCGGTCATATGGCACTTCGGCCGCTCGGGTCGAGGGCTTGAAGCGGATGTTTGCGCACATACGCGTGTTGATTATGGCTTTGATGACGGCAGGGACCATGGCAGGCCCGGTTTGGGCGCAGACCCCGGCCCAGGAATCCGTCAAGGCCCCCACCAAGCCGGTCAAAATGGTTGTGCTGGGCGATTCGCTGAGCGCCGGCCTTGGCCTGTCGGCCTCCGCGGCGTTCCCGGCGCGGCTGCAAAAAGCCTTGGGCGACAAGGGGATAAAGGTCGACATGATCAATGCCGGGGTGTCCGGCGATACCTCGTCGGGCGGCCGCGACCGGCTCGACTGGTCGATCCCCGAGGGAACCGAGGTTGTGGTCCTCGAGCTTGGCGCCAACGACGCCCTGCGCGGCACCGATCCCGCCGTCACCCGCGCCGCGTTGACCGATATTCTGAGCCGGCTGAAGGCGCGCAAGATCGCGGTGCTTCTGTGCGGCATGGTGGCGCCGCCGAATTATGGCAGCGAGTATGCGGCCAAATTCAACGCGATTTATCCGGAGCTTTCGAAATCCTTCGACGTGCCGCTTTATCCGTTTTTTCTCGAAGGCGTAGCCGCCGACGCCAAACTCAATCAGGCCGACGGATTGCATCCAGCCGCTGACGGAGTCGATGTCATCGTAAAAAATATCCTGCCTATGGTGGAGGCACTCGTCGGTACTATCTCCGGGCAACGCAGTTGAAAAACAGGCAATCGATAACCTTACCCCAGGTTTTTTCCGTAGCTTTCCGGGCCACCGCTGCCGCATGCTTCGCAGAGTCACATAAGTCGGATAGAAATTAGGTATCGGTGATTCGTCACCGGAATTGTTGTCAGGCGTGAGCCTCACGGCTCCAGCCTTTGCATCGAGGATCTTGCGATGCCGCGTCTGTTTGCTGGACTGGAAATCCCGGCCGAGATCGGCCAGCAGCTTTCCAATTTGCGTGGCGGCCTTCCTGGCGCACGCTGGATCGATCCCGAAAATTATCACGTCACCTTGCGCTTCATCGGCGATATCGACGGCATGTCGGCGAACGAAATCGCTTCGCTGCTGTTTCGGATCAATCGCAAGCCGTTCGAGGTCAAGGTGCAGGGCCTGCAGAGTTTCGGCGGCAAGAAACCGCGGGCGGTGGTCGCCGCCGTCGAGCCGTGCCGGCCGCTGATCGAATTGCAGGCCGAGTTGGAGCGGCTGATGCAACGCCTCGGGCTCGACCCCGAAGGGCGCAAGTTCGTCCCGCATGTGACGCTGGCGCGGCTGCACGACGCCTCGAGCCAGGACGTCGCCGATTATCTTTCGGTGCGCGGCTATTTCCCGAGCCGGACCTTCATGGCCTCGCGCTTCGTGCTGTTCTCCTCCCGTGCCTCCACCGGCGGCGGACCTTACGTGGTCGAGGATTCCTACGCGCTGAGTGCGTAGCCGCTTCATCCGGGCTACGGAAGCGCCGTCGCGAACCATTTGCATACCCGCTTACACCAATTCACAGCTTGCAATTTTCGCTCGCCTGGGGCCGTAAGGTGGGCCATGCTGTCCACCTCGCCCAATTCATTCCGCTCGCACTATCAGGCGCTGGTCTCCTCCGGCGCGATCGAGGCCGATCCGGCGCAGGCCGACGCCGTCGAGGCGCTGGCCGTGCTCGACGAGCTGCTGGCGAGCTACAAGCCGCGGAGCAAGCAGAGCCTGTTCGGCCGGCTGTTCGGCGACAAGGACGAGGCGCCGCCGCGCGGGCTCTACGTTCATGGCGAGGTCGGCCGCGGCAAGACCATGCTGATGGACATGTTCTTCGGGCACAGCCCGGTCGAGCACAAGCGCCGTGCCCATTTTCACGAATTCATGGCCGAGGTGCACGAGCGGATCTATGGCTATCGCCAGCAAATGTCGCGCGGCGAGATCGCCGACGGCGACGTCATCGCGCTGACCGCGGATGCGATCTTCGAGCAGGCCTGGCTGTTGTGCTTCGACGAATTCCACGTCACCGACATCGCGGACGCGATGATCCTGGGGCGGCTGTTCTCAAAGCTGTTCGAACTCGGCACCGTCGTGGTCGCGACCTCGAACGTCGCGCCCGACGATCTCTACAAGGGCGGCCTGAACCGCGCGCTGTTCCTGCCGTTCATCGCGCAGATCTCCGATCACATGGACGTGCTGCGGCTCGATGCGCGGACCGATTTCCGGCTGGAAAAGCTCGTCGGCGTCAACATGTGGCTGGTGCCTGCCGACGAGGAGGCCGATGCCGCGCTCAATCAGGCCTGGAAGAAAATGACCGGCAATGCGCCGTGCAAGTCGCGCGACATCGCGATCAAGGGCCGCGTGCTGCACGTGCCGTGCTCGTCGCACGGCGTCGCGCGATTTACGTTTGCCGACATCTGCGAAAAGCCGCTGGCGGCGTCGGACTATCTGCGGCTGGCGCACGATTATCACACCATCCTGATCGATCGCATTCCGATCATGGATTACGGCGAGCGCAACGCCGCCAAGCGCTTCATCTCCCTGATCGACACCCTCTATGACAACGCCGTGAAGCTGATGGCGTCGGCCTCGGCCAATCCGGTGTCGCTGTACCTGGCGAGCGAGGGCGTCGAGGCCAACGAGTTCAAGCGAACGTCGTCGCGGCTGATCGAAATGAGCTCGGAATCCTATCTGGGGCTCCCGCACGGCCGGAAGGACTCCGCGGCGAGCGGCTCAAGTACCGGCCTGGTGGAGACGTAGGTCGGGCAGGTTTGATCCAAATCAAGGCAGGGCTGACAATTGGGCACGGCTCCGACTTGAACGTATCAATCGAAAGGGATAACCAGCGATCCAGCTGACTTTCCATCCTCCATCTCGTCTCAGAAGGACAAATTTCCCATGGCGCGCGACAAGATTGCTTTGATTGGCTCCGGTCAGATCGGCGGAACGCTGGCTCACCTCGTCGGCCTGAAGGAGCTCGGCGACGTCGTGATGTTCGACATCGCGGAGGGCGTCCCCCAAGGTAAAGCGCTCGATATCGCGCAGTCCTCGCCGGTCGACGGCTTCGACTCCCACCTGACCGGCGCCAATTCCTACGAGGCGCTCGACAATGCCAAGGTCTGCATCGTCACCGCCGGCGTGCCGCGCAAGCCCGGCATGAGCCGCGACGATCTTCTCAGCATCAACCTCAAGGTCATGGAGCAGGTCGGCGCCGGCATCAAGAAATACGCCCCCGACGCCTTCGTCATCTGCATCACCAATCCGCTGGATGCGATGGTGTGGGCGCTGCAGAAGGCCTCCGGCATGCCGCACAAGAAGGTGGTCGGCATGGCCGGCGTGCTCGACTCCGCCCGCTTCCGCTACTTCCTGGCCGACGAATTCAACGTCTCGGTCGAAGACGTCACCGCCTTCGTGCTCGGCGGCCACGGCGACACCATGGTGCCGCTGGTCAAATATTCCACCGTCGCCGGCATCCCGCTGCCCGATCTGGTCAAGATGGGCTGGACCTCGCAGGCCCGCATCGACGAAATCGTCGACCGCACCCGCAACGGCGGCGCCGAAATCGTCAATCTCTTGAAGACCGGTTCGGCGTTCTATGCGCCGGCGGCTTCGGCGATCGCGATGGCCGAGAGCTACCTGAAGGACAAGAAGCGCGTGCTGCCCTGCGCGGCCTATCTCAACGGCGAATATGGCGTGAAGGACATGTATGTCGGCGTGCCCGTCGTGATCGGCTCGAAGGGTGTCGAGCGCATCGTCGAGATCGAACTCGCCGGCAAGGATCGCGAAGCTTTCGACAAGTCGGTCGGCTCGGTTCAGGGCCTGGTCGACGCCTGCAAGAAGATCGCGCCCGATCTGCTAGGCCGTTGATCGTATTCAGCTATCGGCTGGTGTTGGGTTGGATTCGGAGCTAGATTTGCGGTTCGACTGGTATATGGTATACCAGTCGAAAATAAGTGCAGGCTTCGGCTGCATCGCGTGAGGGTTTGGGGAACGTCCAGATGAACATTCATGAATACCAGGCCAAGGCGTTGCTGAATGAATTCGGGGTGCCGATTTCGCTTGGTGTGCCGGTCCTGAAGCCCTCGGATTCGGATGCCGCCGCCAAGAAGCTTCCCGGCCCGATCTGGGTGGTGAAGAGCCAGATACACGCCGGTGGCCGCGGCAAGGGCAAGTTCAAGGAAGCATCCGCCGGCGACAAGGGCGGTGTCCGCATCGCCAAGTCGGTGGCCGAGGTCAACGAATTCGCCAAGCAGATGCTGGGCGCCACGCTGGTGACGATCCAGACCGGCGAACACGGCAAGCAGGTCAACCGCCTCTACATCGAAGACGGCTCCGACATCGACAAGGAGTTCTATCTCTCGATCCTGGTCGACCGCGAAACCTCGGAAGTGGCGTTCGTGGTCTCGACCGAAGGCGGCGTCAACATCGAGGACGTCGCGCACAACAACCCCGAAAAGATCATCACCTTCTCGGTCGATCCGGCGACCGGCATCATGGCCCATCACGGCCGCACGGTGGCCAAGGCGCTGCATCTTTCCGGCGATCTGGCCAAGCAGGCCGAGAAGCTGGTGGTTCAGCTCTACACCGCCTTTACCGCCAAGGACATGGCGATGCTGGAAATCAATCCGCTCGTCGTCACCAAGCAGGGCCAGCTGCGCGTGCTCGACGCCAAGGTGTCGTTCGACGACAACGCGATGTATCGCCATCCGGAAGTCGCCGCGCTGCGCGACGAGTCTGAGGAGGACGCCAAGGAAATCGAGGCGTCGAAATACGATCTCAATTACGTCACGCTCGACGGCACCATCGGCTGCATGGTCAACGGCGCCGGACTTGCGATGGCGACGATGGACATCATCAAGCTCTACGGCATGGAGCCGGCGAACTTCCTCGACGTCGGCGGCGGCGCCAACCAGGAAAAGGTGGCGGCGGCGTTCAAGATCATCACCGCCGATCCCAACGTGAAGGGTATTCTGGTCAACATCTTCGGCGGCATCATGAAATGCGACATCATCGCCGAAGGCGTGGTGGCCGCGGTCAAGGAAGTCGGCCTCAAAGTGCCGCTGGTGGTGCGTCTCGAAGGCACCAATGTCGATGCCGGCAAGAAGATCATCCGCGATTCCGGCCTCAACGTGCTGCCTGCCGACAACCTCGACGATGCCGCGCAGAAAATCGTGAAAGCCGTTAAGGGAGGCTAGCGATGGCTGACCATCTCGACGCACCGACGCTGCTGGATGAACACCGCAAGCTCGCGGCGTTTGCGGGCGAGTGGGCCGGCGAGGAGATGGTGTATCCGTCACGCTGGACCGCCGGCGGCCCGGCGCTCTCGCAGGTGGTCGCACGCATCGACCTCAACGGCTTCTACCTGATCCAGGACACCCGCCAGAGCCGCGACGGCAAGGAAACCTTCGCCACCCACGGTGTGTTCACCTACGACCGCGAGGACCGGCTCTACAAATTGTTCTGGCACGATTCGCTCGGCTACTACCCGCCGTCGCCGGCGTCCGGCGGCTGGAGCGGCAAGACCCTGATCCTGGTGCGCGGCTCGCTGCGCGGCAACGCCCGCCATGTCTACGAAGTCATCGACGACAACAACTACACCATGAAGATCCAGTTCTCGCCCGACGCCGAAGGATGGGCCGACGTGCTCACCGGCGTCTACAAGCGGGTCCACTAACCTCCTTTCCGGTCATCCACGAAAGTAACATCCATCATGTCCGTTCTGATCGACAAGAATACCAAAGTCATCTGCCAGGGTTTTACCGGCAAGAACGGCACGTTCCATTCCGAGGCCGCGATCGCCTACGGCACCAAGATGATGGGCGGCACCTCGCCGGGCAAAGGCGGCGCGACGCATCTTGGCCTGCCGGTGTTCGACACCGTCGCCGAGGCGCGCGACAAGACCGGCGCCGATGCCTCCGTGATCTATGTTCCGCCGCCGGGTGCTGCCGATGCGATCTGCGAGGCGATCGACGCGGAAATCCCGCTGATCGTCTGCATCACCGAAGGCATTCCGGTGCTCGACATGGTGCGCGTCAAGCGATCGTTGTCGGGATCGAAATCGCGCCTGATCGGGCCGAACTGCCCGGGCGTGATGACCGCGGGCGAATGCAAGATCGGCATCATGCCGGCCAATATCTTCAAGCCCGGCAGCGTCGGCATCGTCTCGCGCTCGGGCACGCTGACCTACGAAGCCGTGTTCCAGACCACCCAGGAAGGCCTCGGCCAGACCACGGCGGTCGGCATCGGCGGCGACCCGGTCAAGGGCACCGAATTCATCGATGTGCTGGAAATGTTCCTGGCGGACCCCAAGACCACCTCGATCGTCATGATCGGTGAAATCGGCGGTTCCGCCGAGGAGGACGCTGCCCAGTTCATCAAGGACGAGGCCAAGCGCGGCCGCAAGAAGCCGATGGTCGGCTTCATCGCCGGGGTCACCGCCCCTCCCGGCCGCCGCATGGGCCATGCCGGCGCGATCATCTCCGGCGGCAAGGGCGACGCCGGTTCCAAGACCGCGGCGATGGAATCGGCTGGAATCACGGTCTCCCCGTCGCCGGCCCGGCTCGGGCATACCCTCGTCGAAAAAATGAAGTCATAATTCAATTCTTGGTTCTTTTGGACGCGAAAATCCGTCCTAAATAGGGTAAAGGGTTCTTTATCCCGCCGATCCGGCCTCCGGATCGGCTTTTGCGCCGTTTGTCACGCGCGAACCGAAATCACCAGGATGCCCTCATGTCTCGCCAGGACGCGAACGCCGCCTTTGCCCTTTCCTCGTTTTTGCAGGGCACAAACGCCACCTATATCGACGAACTCTACGCCCGCTACGAGCAGGACCCGGCCTCGGTCGACACCGACTGGCAGGAGTTTTTCAAGAGCCTGAAGGACAGCCCGGCTGACGTTCAGAAGAACGCCGAAGGTCCTTCCTGGGGTCGCGACAACTGGCCGCTGACGCCGCGCGACGAACTGACCTCGGCGCTGGACGGCAACTGGGTCACGGTCGAAAAGACGGTCGGCGCCAAGCTCGCCACCAAGGCCCAGGCCAAGGGCGCCGAAATATCGGCGGCCGACCTGCACCAGGCGACGCGCGATTCGGTTCGTGCCCTGATGCTGATCCGCGCCTATCGCATGCGCGGCCATTTCCACGCCAAGCTCGATCCGCTCGGCATCGAGGCGCC
>JAIEPP010000117.1 GCA_019748335.1 Xanthobacteraceae bacterium | reverse complement strand
GTGCTCAACACCACGGTGACGCTGACCGGCTCGGCCCAGGTCGCGCTGGCGCGCAATCCGCGTCCGCGCGCCAACACCGCCGTCGCCCGTGGCACGCCGCAGCCGCAGATCGACCAGCAGTATGATTCCGCCGACGATCCCGTCGTGATCACGCCGCAGCAGCGTCTGGCGCCGATCCAGCGCGCCGATACGGTGCCGGTGCAGCGCGCCGACGACGGCTACATCTATCCGGCCGACGGCTCTTCCGACCAAGCGCGCTATCCGGCGCCGCCGAGCCGCCGCATCTACGACACCCAGGCCCAGCAGCAGCAATATTACACGAGCCGCGGCTACGCGCCGGCGCCGCAGGGCTACTATTATCAGCAGCGCCCGCAATATCAGCCCCGCGGGCTGTACACCTATCAGGACTAGCCGTCTGTCGCGCTCGCAAGCGGGTTGTCTCGTCTCATTGCCGGTCGCGATTTCTGCCAGACGCTGTGAAGCGCCATCCCCGCCGCCATTGCAACGACGAAGACGATGACGCCGGGCGACAGCGTCGCAAGGCTCTCCAGCGCCGGTCCGGGGCAAAGCCCGACCAGGCCCCAGCCGATTCCGAACAGGGCCGCGCCGATCACGAGCGGGGCATCGATTCCTGTCCTGGTGGGCCAAAAATAATCCCTGGCCAATAACGGGCCGGTGCGCAGGCCCGCCAGCCTGAAGCCGGGCACCGCGACCGCAAGCGCCGCTGCCATCACCACCGCGAGGCTGGGGTCCCACGCGCCGAAGATGTCGAGAAAGCCAAGCACCTTGGTCGGCTGCACCATCCCCGAGATGAGAAGCCCTGCGCCAAAAATCAGGCCGCAAGACAGGGGCGCGATGATCCACATGGCTCAGCCTCCCAACACGTGATGCGTGATCGCGACGGTGATCACGGCCGTCACCATGAAGACGATGGTGGCCGCGATCGAGCGCGGCGACAGCCGCCCTATCCCGCAAATGCCGTGGCCTGACGTGCAGCCGCCGCCGAGCCGGGTACCGAAACCGACCAGTAGTCCCGCCGCCGCCAGGACCGACCAGTTCGCCGGCAGTTTCGGCGGCGCCATCCCGTAGCCGATCGCGCCTGCAATGACCGGCGCCAGAATGAGCCCCGCGATAAAGGCGATGCGCCAGCCTTTGTCCTGGCTCCGCAGATTGAGCAAGCCGCTGAAGATGCCGCTGATCCCGGCAATCCGTCCGGTCAGCAGCATCAGCAGCACGGCGGAGAGGCCGATCAGGGCGCCGCCGATAGCGGCCGACAGGGGAGTGAATTGGGCCATGGCGGAATTCCCTCAATTGTTGGCGCAGCTGAATCATAGCGGCGGCTGCGGCCTTGATCCACCGCAATGCCGGGCAGGCAACGGCTGGCTATGGGAAGATTAGCGACTCATGAGGCAAACCGATGAACAACTGGCCGCAACAAACCACCGAGCTGAGTTCCCTGCTTCGCGACCTTCGCGGCACCGCGCCCGATGTCATGAAGGCGTTTGCCGGCATTGCCAGGGCGGCGACCGTCTCGAAGGCGCTGGACGGCAAAACCAAGGAACTGATTGCGCTCGGCATCGCGGTGGCGGTGCGCTGTGACGACTGCATCGCCTTCCACGTCAAAGCCTGCGTCGAACAGGGCGCGACCAGAGATGAAGTCAGCGAGACCCTCGGGATGGCGATCTATATGGGCGCCGGTCCCTCGGTGATGTACGCGAGTCACGCGCTGGAAGCATTCACGCAATTCGAGGCCGGCGCGGCAAAGCCCGCTACGAGGCCGGCCACGGCTCACGCAGAGCAAATCCGTATCGAGTAATCCGGCGGCCCGGGCCGACTGATAACCCGCGAGATCGGCGACCGCCCTACTGCTCGCCGTCGCGCAGCCGACGCCAGACCGCGCCGAGCACATTGGAATAGTCGTCGGTCCAGACCCGCTGGCTGTCTTCGGCTTCCGTCAGCGCCCAGACATCCGACGACGCCAGCTTGCCGACGTCGGCCTCTTCCCGCGCCGACACCACGACCGAGGTCGAGAAGATGTATTCGTTGTCGCGGCCGGAATCCTCGCTGTAGACCCAGCTCTTCATGTCGTTGGCATCGGCGATGCCGACAATGACGCTGGCGAGTTCGAGATGCCGATTGGAGACGTGCATCACCACGGCGCCCTGCGGCGCCAGCTTCTCCTTGTAGATTTCCATCGCCTCTTCCGTCGCCAGATGAATCGGGATCGCATCCGACGAATAGGCATCGACGATGATCAGGTCGTAGATGCCGTTGGGTTCGCGCGCGAACGTCAGCCGGGCATCGCCGATCACCGGTTTCAGGTTCGGCTCGCAGTTCTGGATGTAGGTGAAATATTTCGGATCGCGCGCGGTATCGACCATCGACTGGTCGATCTCGAAGAATTTCCAGTCCTCGCCGGGTTGCGATGCGCAGGTCAGCGTACCGGAGCCGAGGCCGATCACCGCCACGCGCAGCGGCGTGCCCTTGCGCTCGCGTATCGCCGTAATCGCCTGACCAATACCGCCGTCCTTGTGATAGTAAGTGATCGCCTCGGGCCGGCCGGTCACGGGCGTGCCGTCGTCGTTCTTGAATTTTTCGGCGCCGTGAATCGTGGTGCCGTGCATCAGCACGTGATACTGGCCGTTCGGCGTCACCACGATCTTGTGAACGCCGAAGAAGCTGCGCACAGTTTCGACCCGGCCGTCGTCGGAGGGGTAAGCGCGCAGCAGCACCAGCGCGACCGCGACGGTGGCAAAGATCTTCCAGCGGCTGACGTTGAGGCCGAGCGCCAACAGGGCCGAGAGCACGCCGACCGCACCGATCACCCAGACCCTGTTGTCATCGAGCCAGTGGAATAGTTTGCCGGTGGAATAAGACGGTGCGATCAGCGCGATTGCGAGCGCTGCCAGGAACGGCCAGTACCAGCCGCTCCAGCGCGGCAGGCGCTCCTTGCCGGACGGACGGCACAGCGCCGCTAGCGCCAGCAGGATCGGGTATTCGGCAATCCATGAGAACACGAACGGCGCGATCAGGCCGGCGAACAACCCGCCGACCATGCCGCCGAACGACAGCGCGACATAGAAGCCGGTGAGATACCTTGCCGCCGGCCGGGTACGTGCCAGTTCGCCATGACAGGCCATCGCGATGACGAAGAAGCAGAGTTGATGCCCGCCCAGCGTCAGCAGCAAATTCTGTTCGCCGCCGACCGCGAGCAAGATGACGACACCGGCGATTGCCAGCGGTTGCGCCAGCAGCATCCATTTGTGCGGCAGCAACGGCCGCGACTGGAACACCAATACCCAGGTCAGCAGATACAGCGACAGCGGCAATACCCACAGCAGCGGCGCGGCGGCGACGTCGGTGGAGATATGCGCGGTCACCGCAATCAGGAGACCCGACGGCACCGCGGCGAGGAAGATCCAGCGCGCGCGCACGATCCAGGACGGCGCCGGCGCGTCGGCATCGTCGGCCGGCATGTTGAGCGCCGCGGCATTGGCCGGCGAGCGCAGCAGCAGTACACCACAACTGGCGATCAGCACGATCAGCAAGCCATAGCCGCCGCTCCAGATCAGGTTTTGCGTGCGCAGCGTGAACATCGGCTCCAGCAGCACCGGATAGGACAGCAGCGCCAGGAAGCTGCCGATGTTCGAGGAGGCATAGAGGAAATAAGGATCCGGACCGTTGGGGTGGCCGGTGCGGACGAACCAGGCCTGCAGCAACGGATTGTTCGCGGCGAGCGCGAAGAACGGAAGCCCGATCGAGACCGCAAACAGGCCGAGCAGCCAGATCGCATAGCCCGAGGTCGGCGGGTCGCCCCATCCGCTCGAAATCGACAGCGGCAGCGTCAGCAGCGCGACCGCGAGCAACACCAGATGAACCGCCACCGGGATCGCGCGATTCCTGATCTGCATCAGGAAATGCGCATAGGCGTAGCCGCCGAGCAGCAGCGACTGGAAGAACACCATCGCCACCGACCACACCGCCGGCGAACCGCCGAGCCGCGGCAGCACCATTTTGGTGAACAAGGGTTGCACCGAGAACAGCAGCAGCGCACTGACGAAGATCGCGGCGGTGTAGACGACCAGAATCAGGCGATTTCGCGCGGCAGACGGCTCCGTGGCGACGGACGGCTCAGAAGTCATGAAATCTCCGGCTTGGCGGCGGGCGCCGGCTGCGGAATATCCGGCCACAGCGTGCCAGAGACGTGGAGTTGAGCATATGGCATCATGGCTAGCAAGAAACCGCAAAATGGTGGACTTGACGAGGTGCCGGTGGCGCGCGACAGCACGCTCTAATCAAACCTTCTTGAAGCGAACATGAACGAAACGGACGTCGTCATCATCGGTGCGGGGCATAACGGCCTCACTTGCGCGGCCTATCTCGCGAGGGCGGGCCTGCGCGTGAAGGTGGTGGAGCGCCGCAAGGCGGTTGGCGGCGCCGCGGTGACCGAGGAGTTTCACCCCGGATTTCGCAATTCGGTGGCGGCCTACACCGTCAGCCTGCTCAACCCGCAGATCGCGGCCGATCTGAAGCTGGCCGATCACGGCTTGCGGATCGTCGAGCGCCGCGCGCAGAATTTCCTGCCCGCGCCCGACGGCAGCCATCTCCTGACCGGCGAAGGCCGTACCCGGGAGTCCGTGGCCAAACTCAGTCCGCGCGATGCCGACCGTATCGAGACCTTTTCAAACGAGCTGGAAGCCATCGCCGACGTGTTGCGGCAGTTCGTGCTGCGCGCGCCGCCGAACGTCGTCGAAGGCTTTGGTGTCGGCGCCGTCCGCGAAACCTTCAACGCGATCGGCACCGCCGGCCTGCTGCGAAAGCTGTCGCTGGAAGCGCAGCGCAACCTGCTCGATTTGTTCACCTGCTCGGCCGGCGAGATGCTGGAGGACCGCTTTGAAAGCGATCTGGTCAAGGCGCTGTTCGGCTTCGACGCCATCGTCGGCAATTACGCCAGCCCGTATGCCGCGGGCTCCGCCTATGTGATGCTGCACCACGCGTTCGGCGAGGTGAACGGCAAGAAAGGCGTCTGGGGTCATGCCATCGGCGGCATGGGCGCGATCACGCAGGCGATGGCGCGCGCCGCGCGCGGCCATGGCGTTGAGATCGAGACCGATGCCGGTGTACGCGAGGTCATCGTCGAGCGCGGTCGCGCGGTCGGCGTCGGCCTCGACAATGGCGAAACCATCCGCGCCAAATATATCGCCTCCAACGTCAACCCGAAATTGCTCTACACGCGGCTGATGCCGTCGGGTGCATTGCCGCCAGAATTTCTCAAGCGCATCGCCCGCTGGCGCAACGGTTCCGGCACGTTCCGGATGAATGTCGCGCTCAGCGCGCTGCCCTCCTTCACTGCATTGCCCGGTGCCGGCGATCATCTCACCGCCGGCATCATTCTCGCGCCAAGCCTTGGCTATATGGACCGCGCCTGGCAGGACGCCCGCGCCAATGGCTGGAGCCGCGAGCCCGTGGTCGAGGTGCTGATCCCCTCGACATTGGATGACTCGCTGGCGCCATCGGGCCAACATGTCGCAAGCCTGTTCTGCCAGCACGTCGCGCCGGAATTGCCGGACGGAAAATCCTGGGACGATCATCGCGACGAGGTCGGCGACCTCATGATCGCGACGGTGGACAAATATGCACCGGGCTTTGCGGCCAGCGTGATCGGACGTCAGGCATTGTCACCGCTCGATCTGGAGCGGCAGTTCGGCCTGCTCGGCGGCGATATTTTTCACGGCGCGCTGACGCTCAATCAATTGTTCTCGGCGCGTCCGATGCTGGGGCACGCGGATTACCGCGGGCCGCTGAAGGGCCTCTACCATTGCGGCTCCGGCGCCCATCCCGGCGGCGGCGTCACCGGCGCGCCCGGCCATAACGCAGCAAAGGCGATCTTGAGCGATCATCGGGCGCTGTTTAAGTGAATCCCGTGCCAGGAGCCGGCCCGGCGGCTGTTGACGATCCTGTGGACCGATCGTTGAAAACCGGCCGCCAATGCTGGGGATAACGACCGGCCAACCGCATGCATATCGCCTGAACGAGCGGGGTATGTCCCGGTGGATAAGGCTGTGGATAGCCTCTGTATGGGACGCCAAGAAGCTGTGGATACAGGTGGCGCCAATCGCTGGCGGCGACGCCGGGCGTCGCGTAAAACAGACGGGACCGGGCGCTGATCGCGTCCGGTCCCGGGAATGTGCCGAATGGAGAAGTTATTTCAGCGCGGTGCTGATGCTGTCGAACTTGGTGCTGAGCGCGGTGCCGACGCCGTTGACGGCGGTAATGATGGCGATCGCAATACCGGCGGCAATCAGGCCGTATTCAATGGCCGTCGCACCGGATTCGTTCTTGAGAAACTTCGAAATGAGAGATTTCATGGCTGGTTCCGACCTCGTTTTGATGACCCAGGAACAGCGGCTTTCCTGCAGTTCCATAAATGAAACTACCGGCAGAAATCTAAGGTTGCTCTAACGGCGCCCGTATAAGTTTCGGGATATTAAGATCTGAAATTTGCTCAAGTTTGAGCGAAATCACCAAATCGGCCGCCCGGCCTGAAAGTTCCCCTTGGATTTTCAATGACTTCTACTCCCGCTACCCACCGTGCCAGTTTTGCAATTGGTGACGAAAAATTAGCCAAGCGCGTCGTTGACCTGCTGACCGAAAGCTTTTTCGAAGGCCAGGCAGCAATTGCCGCTTTTGTCCAACCGAACGGGCTGTGGGACATCACGGTGCATTTCGCCGATCCGCCCGACCAGGCCTCGATCCGCGATCTGGTCGGCATCGCCGCCGGTCAGGATGTCGCCGGGACAATCGCCTTCGACACGGTCGAGGCCAAGGACTGGGTCAAGGCCAGCCTCGAGGACCTCGTCCCGGTCCCCGCCGGGCGGTTCGTGGTGCATGGCCAGCACGACCGCGACCGCATCGCCCCCAACAAGCTGGGCATCGAGATCGAGGCGGCGCTGGCGTTCGGCACCGGCCATCACGGCACCACGCGGGGCTGCCTGCTG
This sequence comes from Xanthobacteraceae bacterium, assembly GCA_019748335.1. GTDB lineage: Bacteria > Pseudomonadota > Alphaproteobacteria > Rhizobiales > Xanthobacteraceae > Bradyrhizobium. Next base: position 826 of record JAIEPP010000117.1, on the reverse strand, counting down.
CTGCTCGATCATGTCCTGAAGGCCTGGCGCCCGCGGCGGGTGCTCGACCTCGGCACCGGTACCGGCGTGCTGGCGATTGCCGCGGCCCGGGCGCTGCACGAAAATGTGCTGGCGAGCGATATCGATCCGGTCTCGGTCGAGGTCGCCCGCGAAAATGCCCGGCTCAACGTGGCGGGGCACCTGGTGCAGGCGATCACGGCCACCGGATTTTCGGCGCCGCAATTCGCGCAACGGGGTCCGTTCGATCTGGTGCTGGCAAACATCCTCGCCAATCCGCTCCGGCAACTGGCGACGCCGATGGCGCGGCATCTCGCCCCGTCGGCGCTGGTGATCCTGTCGGGCCTGCTGACGGCCCAGGTGCCCGGCGTCATCGCCGCCTATCGCGCCCGCGGACTGGTCCCGCTGCGGCACCAGCGCATCGAAGGCTGGAGCAGCCTGCTGCTGCGCCGTCTCGGATGACCACCTCGCTCAACGAAACGGGTCCGGCTATGAACCGGACCCGCATCTTCGAATAAGTGTGGTGGCGATGGCTTAATCGGGAGGTCGGTGCGGGTTGCGGGCGATCACGCCTTTGTCCTCGCGCAGGCCGCGTTTGACGCGGGCTTCGACGAACCGGTCCAGCATCTGCACGATCACCCCGCGTTGCTTCTTGTTCGCGATCGGTGGAATCGGGACACGGCTGGCCGGCGCCGGCGGCGAAATCTTCTCAAACGTGAAAGCAGGCATCGTGTATCCCCTCTTCGTTGAGTTGAAACACTCCTGGAGCCCCCCATAATCCTGATCTTAACGGCTTGCACCGCAATCCGTTCCGTCCGGTCTGACGCAG
>JAIEPP010000359.1 GCA_019748335.1 Xanthobacteraceae bacterium | reverse complement strand
TCAACGGCCAAGCCACGTCCAGACGACGGCAACGGCGATCACGCCGGCAATGACGGCGATCGCGACCGCCCAGGTGCTGACGCGAACGTCGCTGACCGCCTCGCGCCTGGCCTCGTTGTTCGCGATTTCGCGGTTGCGCTGCTTGTTCTCCTGGTCGGAAGAGCTCATCACCGGTCCCTCAGGTGCTGGTCGTTGCCGCCCGCAATGTAGCATCGATCGATGACGGATGGGCGGCACCCTGGCCGCCGCTCATGCCGGCCAACCGGCTGAGTGAGAACGCCGCCAGCGCCGCGCACAGGGCCGCGCTTGCCGCCGCCAGAAACACCGATCCCGTGCTCCACTTCGCGGTCAACAGCGCTCCGCCGACCAGGGGACCTACGATCGAGCCGATCCGGCCGATGCCGAGCGCCCAGCCGACGCCGGTCGACCTGACCGCTGTCGGATAGAAGGTCGCGGCGAGCGCGTTGGCGGCGATCTGGCCGCCGACGATGCAGAAGCCGGCGGCGAAGATCGCCGCCGTCACCAATGCCGTGGAGTGGCCGAGTTGACCGATCGCGCCGACGGCGAACACCGCCACGAAATACACCAGCGCCAGCGCGCGGAACGAGAAGCGATCGATCACGCTGCCGAGCGCGAAGGTTCCAACGACGCCGCCGACCTGCAGCATCGACCCGATCAGGGCGGCCGAGGAAACCGAAGCGCCGAGGTCGTTGAGTACGGTCGGCAGCCAGTTCGACAGGAAGTAGAGATCGAGCAGGCTCATGAAGAACACCACCCACAGCAACAGCGTGGGCAGCGTTCGCCCTTCCCGGAACAGGTGCAGCACCGGCATGCCGGTTAGCCGCGGCTCATGCACCATGAACTGCGTCGCGGGCGCGAACGCGGCCTTCGGATCGACCTGCTCGAGCAATCCGGCGACCCGCGCATGCGCCTGCCCCGTGAGCGCGAGGAAACGCACGGATTCCGGCAGCCGCAGCGGCAGGATCGGCACCAGCAGCAGCGGCGCGACACCACCGACCAGAAACACCGAGCGCCAGCCGAATTGCGGGATCAGCGCCGCCGCCAGCAGCCCGCCAAGGGCTGCGCCGATCGAGAAGCCGCAGAACATCACCATGACCATGGTGGCGCGGCGGCGGTGCGGACTGAACTCGGAGGTCATCGCCACCGCATTCGGCATCGCACCGCCAAGACCGAGGCCGGTGAGAAAGCGGATCGCTAGCAGCGTGTTGACGTCGCTGACGAAGGCGGTCGCGAGCGTGCCGATGCCGAACGCCAGTGTCGAGAACATGATGATCTTCTTGCGGCCGATCCGGTCCGCCAGCGGCCCGAACACCAGCGCGCCGATCATCAGGCCGAACAGCCCGGCGCTGAACACTGGTCCGAGCGCGGCCTTGGTCAGGCCCCACTCTTTGGCGAGTGCAGGTGCAACATATCCGATCGCCTGGGTGTCGAAGCCGTCGAGGAACAGCACGGTCGCGCAGGTCAGCAGCAACCTGATCTGGAAACCGCCGACCGGTTGCCGGTCGATGAATTCGGCGACATCAATGATCGCGCCACCTTGCGCCTGAGACACCGCCATGATGTTCCCTCCTCCAAACGCCGGACCGCGGTTCTTCGACCGTATTATCCGAAGGCTATAGCGCAATTCCAAATTCCGCAGCAGGAATTTCCGTCCTTCAGCCGCGCAACGCCTCCTTCGAATAGCCAGCGATCCGCTTGTAGCCTTCGGACAGTCCGGCCAATTCCTCGCGGCTGATGACATCATCGATCGCCCGGAACGGCCGGTCGCCGGTACGTTCGAACACCTCACGCAGGATGGCATCCGGCGGATTGGTGCGGTTGGTGAGCACGATCCGCGTGGTCGCTTCCAGCCGTTCGTTTTGATAGGCCACGAGTGCCGCGACCGGATCGGCATGCGCGCGCAGCGCTGTCGTCAACGCGCGCGCATCGAGGATCGCCTGGCCGGCGCCGTTGGAGCCGCGCGGCACCATCGGGTGCGCGGCGTCGCCGAGCAGGGTTATCCGGCCAAAACTCCAGCGCGGCAGCGGGTCCTGATCGACCATCGGGAATTCCAGGATGCTGTCGGCGGCGCGGATAAAGGCCGGCACGTCGAGCCACTCGAAATTCCAGTCGGCGAACGCGCCGATGAAATCGTCGAGCGAGCCGAACCGGGTCCAGTCGCGCTTGCGATAATGCGGCGTCTCGATCTCGGCGACCCAATTGATGAGCTGCCTGCCGTCCGCGCCCGCGGGGCGGATCGGATAGATCACCATCTTGCCATGCGACAGCCAGCCGGCGCGTACCATGCTGGCGCCCGACAGCATCGGCTTCCAGCGCGTCACGCCGCGCCACATGTTGATGCCGGAATAGCGCGGCTCGCCTTCGTCGGGAAAAAACTGCTTGCGAACGACCGAATTGATTCCGTCGCAGGCGATCGCCACCCGGCCGCGCGCGGTCGTACGATTCGTGTCGGCCGATCCGTCGGAAAACGTCGCGGTGACACCGGCGGCGTCCTGCTCGATGCCGACGCAATGCCGGTTGGTCAGCAGGCGGCCGGCCCCGGCGCGCGCGACGAAGGCGTCGAGCAACACGCGCTGCAGGTCGCCACGATGAATCGAGAATTGCGGATGATCGTAGCCCGCGCTGCGGCCGAGCGGCTCCTGATAGATCAACTGTCCGAAGCGGTTGAAGAACGTCGCATCGGTGGTCGCGATCGCAACCTTCGCCAGCGCGCTCTCGAGCCCGAGCGCGGCGAGTTCCCTCGTTGCGTGCGGCAGCAGGTTGATGCCGACACCGATCGCGCGGATTTCGGCGGCTGACTCGAAAATGCGGCAGGGAATTCCGGCCTCATGCAGCGCAAGCCCAAGCGTCAGGCCACCGATCCCGGCGCCGACGATAATGACTTCGTCCATGATCCATCCCTGCAAAATTTGAACCATGAGACATGATCTGTAAGCCCACTGTCAATTGCGTGACGGCGGGAAAACAACTGTTGCTAACGGCTTTTGACGAAGCACATGCCGATGCCCGATGTCTTGCCGGCAGCCTGGCAGGCCAGCCCTTCGGCACAGGTCCAGTTCCGGAAACTGGCGTCATTGCCGGCGACCGGGTTGCCTCGAACATTATTCTGCACATAGCAATGCGCGCCCCAGCCGTCGCCATATTCGGTCCCGGCCAGTTCCGCAGCTCCACGCGATTGCGGGCGGCTGGAGAACCCTCTGGAATAATCCGGCGGCCTGCTGTCGCGCAGCGACGCGAGAATATCGCGGCGACGAACCTGGTCGCCGAAGAAATGCGGCGAGGCCGGCACCACGGTTGAATTCGACGGCCTGGCCGCCATCCAGTCGACGCCCGGGAAGTGAAAGCCGCCGATGCCGCGCGTCTGGTGGCAACCGGAACAGGTGACGTCGTTCAGCCGCCGTTCGAAACCTGCGACGGACTTGATGTTTTGCAGCTTCACGCCATCAGCCGATGCCTTCCTCAACGCGGCCACGACGTCGGCCTCGTCGAATACGGGATGCGCGGTCGTGCCCTCGCCCTGCAGCAGACCGAACTCCGGCTGCAGATCCGACGGATCGAATCCGACCGGCGTTGGCGCGATCGCACCATGCGCGAGGAATTGTTCCGGGATCAAGGCGGTGCCGCGATCGAACGCGACGAGATGTTCGGGATCGAGCAGCCACGCCTTGAACGCGCGCCTGAGGTTGTCGTCAGCCAGGATGCGGTCGCGGTCGATCTGGTTTTCCATCGGCGCTTCCGCGAACACGCGCGTTTGCGGATCGTAGCGAAACACCTTCAGGAGATAGTCGGTGCGAAAGTAGCGCACCGCCGATTTCGGCGCGTGCGCGATCTGCAGATTGGTTTCGATGCGATCGATATTGGTGTTGCCGACCAGATCGAACGGACCGTCCTTTGCCAGCAGCCTTGCGGCGAGTTCGGCCCCCGTCAGCGACAGTTCGCCGGCCGCGAGCCAGCGCCCGGCGATTTCGGAGCAGGCGATGTCCTGACCTTCAACCCTGGCTTTCAGCACCAGGTTCAGCGTCATCGGCAGCCGCGGCGAGACAGCGTCCGCGCCGCCGTCCGCCACATTGGTCCGCGTCAACCGGTAGATCAGGCGGATCTCGCCGCAGTCGACTTCCCTGACATAGGTCCGGTCCATCCGGTTGACGATACCCGCCAGCACCAAACGCGTGTCCGGGGAATCGAGCATTGCGCGATCGAACAACTGGAAATCAAAACCATCACCGACGCCGATCGTTTCATTCGGCAGCCTCACTTTGTGTCTTGCGATGTAGCGTTCGAACTCGCCTTCGATCGCGCCCCGAACAGGTGCCATCGACGGCAAGGCGAACAACTGGCTGTCGGTGAGCGGAATGTTCGCGGAGCGCTCGGGCGACAGCATTCGGCCAATGCCAAATCGTCCGCGGTCGAGTTCGCGCAAGGCCCCCGGATCGATGACGGCGGTGCCGCGCTCCAGCGCCGCGGCGGGAGCCGCGCGCGCAGGCACAGCGCCGGCGAACAGCATCACGATGAGAAGGAGAAAGCGCACGCGCAAACCATATCCTGATGAATGGCGCCAAGTTGTGACGAACGTCTGGGCGCGTCACAGCCGGTGTGTTGCGATCAGGAAATTAGCCGAAGAGCGTCCCTGCTGTCTTGCGGCATTCGGGACGCCCCTCACGCGAGAGTGAAGGAATAATCGCGGTCTAGCGCGAGATCAGGCCCTTGGTGGTCACGACCACCCACTTGCCATCCTGCTTGCGAATGGCATCGACGCGGCCAAGGCCGGGGACGGGATCGCCGGCATAGACTTCGAAGATACCCTGGCGGCCTTCGATCAGTGCGCCGCCATTGCCGACGTCGCGCAGGACCCAGCCTTCGACCTTCGGCAGCCGGCCGACTTCGGGCTTGGGTGGAACAACGGCTGCGGTTGCGGCCGGCGCTGCGGAAGCGACCGTAGCCGGCTGCGGCACCGAACCGGTGACATCCCGCGCCGGAGCCGGCGCGGCTGCGGCAACGGGAGCGGACGCTGGCGCGGCGCGAAGCTTTTCCACGGCCTCGCTGAGCCTGGCGAGCTTGGCGGCGGGTTCGACCTGGGCCTTCTCGACCTTGTCGAGGCGGTCGCTGGTCTTGTTGAACTGGCCGGTGGCCACCTTGGACGTGTGTTCGACGCCGGCTTTCAGGGCGACGATGTCGGCATCGATCCGGGCGATGGAAGCTTCGAGCGCGCCGGTATTCGCCGACGCCGCAACGGTCTCGCCGCTGCCCGTCATGTGACCGAGGCCCGCGGTCGCCAGCGCGCCACCGAGCGCGCCCGCAACCGTTGCCAGCGCCACCACGGCCGCCATCGCCGACATCCGCCGCTTGCCGGACGATCCCTCGGCTGAAGCTGCTTCGGCCTGCGCGCCAACGCGCTCGCCGGGCGACATCACGATCACCTTGCCGGGAAAGCGCGGTGCCTCCGGCTTGACGGCGTCGACCTTCGCGGCGTCCGCCTTGGGAGCCTCAGCCTTGACGGCCTCGACCTTGGGGGCTTCGACCTTGAATGCTTCGACCTTGGGCATTTCGACCTTGGGCGCGTCGGCCTTCGGCGACGTCTCTTCCTGTTCGGGCGCGAGACGCGGGGATTCGATTTCAGCCGCCGCCGTCACCGGCACATCGGCAACGGACAGTTCGGGAGCGGCCGGCTCGGTGCCAATGGTTCCGGTTTCACCGCTGATCGGTTCGGGCTTGAGATCGCTCACGTTGCATTCTCCAGGTTAGATTGACCATTTGGTAACTTTTATTGCTTGCGAAATCGTTACCGGCCGGCGGCTTACCGAAATTTTAGGAAGTCATCCGGGCCGGTTTTGTGGCCGCACAGCGGCAACCGCGCGGCCGGCGGTTTCGCCCCGTTTCCATGCTGCTTTGCGGCAATCCCCTGACGGCTCCGTTTGCGCCGGCCGGTTTCCCGACTAACATGGCGCCACCAACCAGCCAGAAGGCAGGGGGCGGCCATGACGATCGAGAAATGCATCAACGAGTTTGATGTCGATGACGTCATTTTTGAGGAAGGCTCGACCGGGCGCGAGCTATTTGTCGTGCTGGACGGCCAGGTCGAGATCGCCAAGATGAACGGCGCTGCCAGGACCGTGATCGTGACGCTGGGCAAGGGCGAGTTCTTCGGCGAGATGGCTGTCATCGATGGCTCCTCCCGCTCGGCAACCGCGATTGCCGCCGCGCCCCGCACCAGGGTGATGCGGATAAACCATGCCCGCTTCGTCTACCTCGTCAGCCAGCAGCCGGCCTTTGCGCTGATGATCATGGATGCGCTCTCCAAACGATTGCGCGCCTCGAACGCCGTCACCTTCAAAGCCGCGGCCGGTTCATGAGCGACCGCAGGCCGAGCCCGTTCAAGACCCTGCTCGACAGCGACGTCTGCACGCTGATCGAAGCGGCCGAAGACGTCTATCAGATCCGCTTCAAGAACCGCGCGGCCAATGCCTATCTGGTGCGCGGCAGCTCGCGCACGATTCTGATCGATGTCGGGCTGTCGTCGAACTATCCGCATCTCGTGACCTGCCTCGCGCATGTCGGCGTGAAACCCGAAGACATCGACATGGTGGTGCTGAGCCACGAACATCTCGATCACATCGGCGCTGCATATCACTTTGCCGGCCGCACCTTCGTCGCCGCGCATCGCCTCGCCGCCAACAAGATCATGCTGCGCGACGATTTTTCGATGCTGCGAAAGATGTTCAACGAGCCGAACGTGCCGATCAATGTCGACATCTGGCTGGAAGAAGGCAACCTGATCGACCTCGGAAATTTCCGCCTCAGCGTGATGTACACGCCGGGCCACACCTCGGCCTGCATCACGCTGTTCGACCAGGACAAGGGATTGCTGTTCGCCGCCGACACGCTGATGCCCGGCGGCGTGATGGGCGGCGTGTTCGGCTCCGGCAGCATCGCCGACTACATCCAATCCCTGGAACGGCTCAAGGGCCTGAACTCGAAGATCCTGCTGTCCGGCCACGGCCGGCTGTCGGATACGCCGCAGGACGACGTCCGGATCGCAATCCAGCGCTCGCACACGCTGCTGTCGGATACCGCGCAACTGTTCGACGCGCTCGACGCGCGGTCGAATTTCGAGCCGATCATGCAGTCGGTGCGCGACCTCAACAAGCTCGATGACGGCTAGCCGGCGAACACGCCTACCGGATTTATTCCCTGCAACCGCTGATTTCAGCGTGATGCCAGATCACATCCGCCGACGTGAAACGTGTGACCGTTGCATTTGACAAACGCCGCGGCGGCCTGTTCAAAAGCAGCCAACAACCGCGCCAAACAAAAACAATGGGAGAGAATGCACCATGAAGCTTTACGACTCGGTCGGACCGAACCCGCATGTGGTCCGTATGTTCATGGCCGAAAAGGGCATCGAAATGCCCAAGCAGCCGGTCGACCTGCGCAAGGGCGAGAACCGCGAAGCCGAGCATTTGAAGCGCAATCCGCACGGCCAGATGCCGACGCTGGAGCTCGACAATGGACAATATCTCTCGGAGATCACCGCGATCTGCGAATATCTCGAGGAGAAGAACCCAAAACCCGCGATGATCGGGGCGACGCCGGAAGAGCGCGCCGAATGCCGGATGTGGACCCGCCGCGTCGATCTCAACATCTGCGAGCATATGGGCAACGGCTACCGGTTCGGCGAAGGCTTCAAGTTCTTCCAGAGCCGCATCCCCTGCGCCCCCGAAGCATCGCCCGGTCTCAAGATGATCGCCGCTAACCGCCTGCAATGGCTCGACGGTCAGATGGCCGACGGCCGGAAATATC
>JAIEPP010000298.1 GCA_019748335.1 Xanthobacteraceae bacterium | reverse complement strand
GTCTCCTCCAACATCACCGACGTGCAGCGCGGCGCCTCCGAGACCGGTTCGGCCTCCTCGCAGGTGCTGTCGGCGGCGCAGTCGCTGTCGGGTGACTCCAACCGCCTCAAGCTCGAAGTCGGCAAGTTCCTCAATTCGGTGCGGGCGGCGTAGCCACCCATCCACCGGCGATCGACCAAAAGCCCGGCCCCGAAAAGCGCCGGGCTTTTTCGCGCCTAACGCGAAATTCGTTCACAAAATCGAAATGCGTGCTCCGTAGTTTCACTGATACGGAATTAACCAGTCCTAGTTCCGCACCGGGTAGCTTCTCAACCTGTGCGCGCTGGTCGCTGGATTCCGCTTGCCATCGCAAATAGTCGGCTTTCGGGGAAGTTTTGGGGTCAAGAACATGATCAAGCTCAATCGCATCGGTTACAAACTGGGTCTGGCCGGCGCCATCGGTGTCTTGTTGAGCATCGGCATGGCGGCCAATCAGATGGTGACGGAATCCGCCGTCACCGGCGCCAACGAGCGCGCCGCCCGGTCCCAGAAGGTGGCTGACAGCTCGCTCGCGGCGCATCTGGAAATGCGCAAGATACAGCTGACCGCCCGGGACGTCAGGTTGGCGAAGACGCAGGCTGACGTCGAAAAGACCGTCGCCGACCTGCGACGGTACAAAGCCGCCATAGCGAAGCAGATCGATCTCGCGTTGACGACGGCGCAAAAGCCGGAGACCAGGGACCGGCTGCAGAAGATCAAGTCCTCGATGGAGAGCTTTACAGCCGCCGTCGAGGATCTTGCAAAGGCGCAAACCACGCTCCTCGCGCAGATCGACAAGCGCCAGGTGGTATCGTCTGAATGGACCAAGGCGCTCGAGGCCGAACTGACCTCCCCGGCGTTGGCCAAGCTGGACAATCGCGGCGAAATCGAACGGCTGTTGTTTCAGGCCGACGCCAAGGTCAATTCGTTGCGCGCCGCGGTTTGGCGGCTCGGCGCCACCGGCGATGTCAGCCTGATCGCTTCGATGGCCAAGACCGAGGCCTCGCTGAAGGATGTCTTCAACAAGTTGCGCGGTGAGGCCGACGACCGGGAATTGCTGGTGGTGATCAGTTCGCTGTCTTCGGTCGTCAAACGCTTCCTGGCCGCGAACGAGGAAGTGGTCAAGACCGAGCAGTTGAAGAGCGATATCGTCACCAATCGTACGATCAAGGTCGTTGCCGATGCGACCGAGCTGATGGAGCTGGTTGTCGACGTCGCGCAAAAGAATTCGGTGGCATCAAAAGATGAGGTCACGGCCGAAATGGCGCAGGCCAACCGGATCGGCCTGACCATGACCGTCATCGTCATCGGTTCGCTGATCGCCTCGATGGTGTTCTCGTTCCTCGGCATCGCGCGTCCGATGACGCGCCTCAACGGCGCGCTCGGCGAAATGGCCGGCGGCAACCTCGACGTCGTGATCCCCGGCGCCGGCCGTGGCGACGAAATCGGCGACCTCGCCAAGACCGTCGTCGTCATCCGGGAGAATGCCGAGCAAAAGGCCCGCGACGAAGCCGAAACCAAGATCAACCAGGACCAGATCGCCGCACGGCAGCGCAAGGCCGAAATGGTCAAGCTCGCAAACGACTTCGAAGGTGCGGTCGGCGAGATCGTCGAGACCGTGTCGTCGGCCTCCACCGAACTCGAAGCGTCCGCCGGCACGCTGACGTCGACGGCCGAACGCGCCCAGGAACTGACCACCATGGTCGCGGCGGCTTCCGAGGAAGCTTCCACCAACGTGCAGTCGGTGGCGTCGGCGACCGAGGAGATGGCATCGTCCATCAACGAGATCAGCCGCCAGGTGCAGGAATCGGCGCGGATGGCGAGCGAGGCCGTCGGACAGGCCAAGGCCACCAACGACCGGGTCGGCGAATTGTCGAAGGCGGCAGGCCGCATCGGCGACGTGGTCGAGCTCATCAACACCATCGCCGCGCAGACCAACCTGCTGGCGCTCAACGCCACCATCGAGGCGGCGCGGGCCGGCGATGCCGGCCGCGGCTTCGCCGTCGTGGCATCGGAAGTGAAGGCGCTGGCCGAGCAGACCTCGAAGGCGACCGGCGAGATCGGCCAGCAGATCACCGGGATCCAGGCGGCGACCCAGGACTCGGTGAACGCGATCAAGGAAATCAGCGGCACCATCGAAAAACTGTCGGAGATCTCCTCGACGATCGCCGCGGCGGTGGAAGAGCAGGGGGCGGCGACGCAGGAGATTTCCCGCAACGTGCAGCAGGCAGCCCAGGGCACCCAGCAGGTCTCCTCCAACATCACCGACGTGCAGCGCGGCGCCTCTGAGACCGGCTCGGCTTCCTCGCAGGTGCTGTCGGCGGCACAGTCGCTGTCGGGCGACAGCAACCGCCTCAAGCTCGAAGTCGGCAAGTTCCTCAATTCGGTGCGGGCGGCGTAACCACCCATCGAACGATGACTGACGAAGGCCCGGCTCCCAAAAGGAGCCGGGCTTTTTTGTGTCCGGCCCGAATTGCGGACAGGACCCCCGTAGTTCCACGGCACGCAAAATTAACCGTGCCTAGTTCCATGCCCGATAGTTTGGGAGCGTGGATTCGCTGGCTGCCTGGCTTTCGTTCGCCATAGCTAAAATGCGATTTTCCGAGGAAACTTTGGAGCGGCGACATGATCAAGCTCAATCGCATTGGGAATAAGCTGGCGCTGTCCGGCGCCATCGGCATCTTGCTGGCGGTCGGCATGGCGGCCAACCAGATGATGACGGAAGCCACCGTCACCGGCGTCAGTGAACGGGCCGGGCGGTCGCAGCGGGTGGCCGATGCTGCGCTCGCAGCCCACATCGATCTGCGCAGGATGCAGCTCACCGCCCGCGATATCCGGCTGGCAAGGACGCCATCCGAGGTCGAAAAGAGCGTCGCCAATCTTGAGAAATTCAAGCAATCCGAAATCAAGGAAATCGATGCCGCGCTGGTGAGCGCGCAGAAGCCGGCGACCAGGGAGCGGCTGCAGCAGATCAAGTCGCTGATGGAGAGTTTCGCGGCCGGTGTGGCAGACCTCGGGAAAGCCCAGATCACGCTGCTCGGGCAGATCGACAAGCGTTCGGCAATATCGGGGGAATGGACCAAGGCAATCGAAGCGCAAATGGATTCGCCGGCGCTGGCGCGGATGGAAAAGCGGGCCGAGATCGAGAAGCTGCTGCATCAGGCCGACGCCAAGGTGAATTCGCTTCGCGCCATGGTCTGGCGGCTGGGCGCCACCGGCGATGCCAGTCTGATCGCGTCAATGGCGAAGACCCAGTCCGTGCTCAAGGACGTGCTGAACCGGGTACGAGGCCAGTCGGACGACAAGGAGCTTCAGGGCGCAATCGCGTCGCTGTCCGAGATCGTCCAGCGCTTCCTTGCCGCCAATGACGACGTCATCAAGACCGAGCAATCCAAGAGCGACATCGTCGCAAATCGTACCATCAAGACCGTCGCGGACGCCGCCGAACTGATGGAAGCGACGACGGAGAACGCGCAAAAGAATTCTACGGCGGGCAGGGCCGAGGTCATGACGGAGACGGCGCAGGCCAACCGGATCAACCTGATCATGGCCTTTGTCGTCGTCATTTCACTGGTTGTCTCGGTAGCGTTCTCGTTCCTCGGGATCGCGCGCCCAATGACACTCTTGAACAGCGCGCTTGGCGAGATGGCCGGCGGCAAGCTCGATGTCGTGATTCCCGGCGCCGGCCGCGGCGACGAAATCGGCGATCTCGCCAAGACGGTCGTCGTGATCGGGGAGAATGCCGAGCAAAAGGCCCGCGACGAAGCCGAGACCAAGGTCAAGCAGGACCAGATCGCGGCAAAGCAACGCAAGGCCGACATGATCAAGCTTGCCGACGATTTCGAAGGCGCGGTCGGCGAGATCGTCGAGACCGTGTCGTCGGCTTCCACCGAACTCGAGGCTTCCGCCGGCACGCTGACATCAACCGCCGAGCGCGCCCAGGAACTAACCACGATGGTGGCGGCAGCCTCCGAAGAAGCCTCCACCAACGTGCAGTCGGTGGCGTCCGCGACCGAAGAACTGTCGTCCTCCGTCAACGAGATCAGCCGTCAGGTACAGGAATCGGCGCGGATGGCCAGCGATGCCGTCGGCCAGGCCCGCGTTACCAACGATCGCGTCAGCGAACTGTCGAAGGCGGCCAGCCGTATCGGCGACGTCGTCGAACTGATCAACACTATCGCCGGCCAGACCAACCTGCTGGCGCTCAATGCCACCATCGAAGCGGCACGCGCCGGTGAGGCTGGCCGCGGCTTTGCGGTCGTGGCGTCGGAAGTGAAGGCGTTGGCCGAGCAGACAGCGAAGGCCACCGGCGACATCAGCCATCAGATCAGCGGCATTCAGGCCGCGACCCAGGACTCGGTGACCGCGATCAAGGAGATCAGCGGCACCATCGAAAAGCTGTCGGAAATCTCCTCGACCATCGCGGCCGCCGTGGAAGAGCAGGGCGCTGCGACCCAGGAAATCTCGCGCAACGTGCAGCAGGCCGCCCACGGCACCCAGCAGGTGTCCGCCAACATCACCGACGTGCAGCGCGGGGCCTCCGAGACCGGTTCGGCATCGACGCAGGTTCTCGCCGCGGCCCAGTCGCTGTCGGGCGACTCTAACCGCCTCAAGCTCGAAGTCGGCAAGTTCCTCAATTCGGTGCGGGCGGCCTGATAACCGATCGGCCGACGACGGACGAAGGGCCTGGCTTCGCGAGAAGCTGGCCATTCATTCGTTTGAGCGCCGGTAGCATGCGCGAAAAACGATATCGGATTCCGGCAGACCGGCTCGCGATCAAGTACCGTTTAATGCAGGTTGGGGGACTCTCGGCGGCTCGCCGCGGTTTCCGCACATCACGGATGTGATTTCATCTCCGCGCCGCCATTGACAGGAATTCTGCGCGTGTCCTTGCTAAGCCAGCTCGTGGCCTCGAATGCCCTGACGATCAGCCGGTCGCCGGATTTCGATCATTTTCAGGGCATCGAAAGGCTGAGCGAATCCAGGAGCATCCCGCTCGACTGCAGGGGCTTTGCCCCGTCCTTTGCGACCGTGACGCTGAAGTCGTGCACGATCTACCTGCAGCAGACGTTCCCGCGCATTCTCGACGTGCGATACTGCACCGACGGTGCGCTTGTCGGGTTTACGATGGATGACGCGTCCTCGGTGATCCTCAATGGCCTGGAGGGCCGCGCGCCCTCGATCCTGCTCGCGCGAGGCCGCGCGGCCTGCGAGATCTTGGAGCCGCAAGCCAACCTCGTCGCCTTTGTGAATTTCCACGCCGTCGAGAATCGCGGCTGGCCGGGCGACCACGACCGGGCGCAACTGATCGCGGCCGAGCCCGCCAGGTTCGAGGCGCTCCGAGCGGTCGTCCGCGATGTCCTCATGCTGGCCTCGCATTCGCCTGAGCTACTATCGCGGCCCGGCATGATTGAGAGCGTCGAGGAATCGGTATTGCAGGCGGTGGATCACGCCGTGCAACCGGCACCGGTCGCGTTCGAAGGCAAGGCTGCGAACCTGGACCACTACCTGTCGCTGGTTCGCAGGTTCGACGAATTCCTGGCGTTCAATGCCGGCAGGACACTGTACAGCGCGGATGTCGCCAAGCAGCTTGGGGTGTCGGTGCGCACGTTGCATAATGCCATGGTTGCCATTCGCGGCATGAGCATGCATCGCTACACCCGGCTGCGGCGGTTATGGAATGTGCGTCAGCAACTGGTGCAGGGACCACGGCTCGAATCGATCAAGGCGGTCGCGCTCATGAACGGCTTCTGGCACCTCGGCGAATTCGGCTCGCTGTATCGCGAACTGTTCGGCGAGACACCGCAGCAGACATTGGCAGCGGCCCGGCAGCCCGGTGGATCGTCCTGACGTGGAGCCCTGACCGGCTGCTCCGTCATTCCACCTGTTTTGGCCCTTCCGTGGCGCTTTCCCGGTCCTGGGGGCTGCGGGCGGTCGGCCAAGCTATGCCAGGGATGTGAAGGGCGGCTGCGCGGCCCGCGTTGGCGTTTCGGCCGGGATTCGGGTAAATCAGCGCGGATGGGTTGGCCTGCTGGGGCGCCAATTCTCCCTTATCCGCTGACGCTGGGAATGCCTGGTCAATGATCGCACTGGTACGTATCGCGCTGAGCCGACCTTATACGTTTGTCGTGCTGGCGCTGCTTCTGTTGATCATCGGCCCGCTGGCGGCGCTGCGCACGCCCACCGACATCTTTCCGGATATCCGGATCCCCGTGATCGGCGTGGTCTGGCAATATACCGGCCTGCCGCCGGACCAGATGTCGGGGCGCATCACCACACCGTTTCAGCGCGCGCTGACCACCACCGTCAACGACATCGAGCACATCGTCGCCAATTCCTACAACGGTTTTGGCATCATCAAGATATTCTTCCAGCCGAACGTCGACATCCGCACCGCCAACGCCCAGGTCACGGCGATCTCGCAGACGCTGATCAAGCAGATGCCGCCGGGGGCCACGCCACCGCTGATCCTCAACTACAGCGCCTCGACCGTGCCGATCATCCAGGTGGCGCTGTCGGGCGAAGGTCTAACCGAGCAGAACCTCGCCGACATCGGCATCAACCAGCTGCGCACGCCGCTGGTCACCGTGCCCGGCGCCGCCATTCCCTATCCGTTCGGCGGAAAGCAACGCCAGGTCACGATCGACCTCAATTCGACCGCGCTGCAGGCCCGCGGCCTATCCGGGCAGGACGTCGCCAACGCGCTGGCGGCACAGAACCTGATCACGCCGGTCGGTACGCAAAAGATCGGCCAGTTCGAATACACCATCCAGCTCAACAACTCGCCGCTGAAGATGGAAGACCTCGGCGCATTGCCGATCAAGGCCGTCAACGGCGCGATGGTCTATATCCGCGACATCGCCACCGTGCGCGACGGCAACCCGCCGCAGACCAACATCGTGCATGTCGACGGTAACCGTTCGGTGCTGATGATGGTGTTGAAGGCAGGTGCTACCTCGACGCTCGATATCATCTCCGGCATCAAGCAGAAGGTGATCGACGTCAAGGATTCGCTGCCCGACGGCCTCAAGATCGGTTTCATCGGCGATCAATCCGTGTTCGTGCGCGGCGCGATTGAAGGCGTCGCCACCGAGGGCGTGATCGCGGCGCTCCTGACCAGCGTGATGATCCTGCTGTTTCTCGGCAGCTGGCGTTCCACCGTCATCATCGCCGTCTCGATCCCGCTGTCGGTGCTCGGCGCCATCATCATGCTGTCGGCGATCGGCGAGACCCTCAACATCATGACGCTCGGCGGGCTGGCGCTCGCGGTCGGAATTCTCGTCGATGACGCCACCGTCACCATCGAGAACATCAACTACCATCTCGAGCAGGGCAAGCCGGTCGAGCGATCGATCATGGACGGCGCCAACCAGATCGTGACGCCGGCTTTCGTGTCGCTGCTCTGCATCTGCATCGTGTTCGTGCCGATGTTCTTCCTCTCAGGCGTGGCGCGCTTCCTGTTCGTGCCGATGGCCGAAGCGGTAATGTTCGCGATGATCTGGTCGTTCCTGCTGTCGCGCACGCTGGTGCCGACGATGGCGAAATACCTGTTGCAGCCGCACGTGCATCACGAGGGCGGACCGCCGCCGACGCGCAATCCGCTGGTGCGCTTCCAGCGCGCCTTCGAGGCGCGGTTCGAGCGGATTCGTGCCGGCTACCACGATCTGCTGGCGATGGCGCTGGGGCGGCGGCCGGTTTTCGTGATCGGATTCCTGAGCGTGGTGTTCCTGTCGTTCCTGCTGGTGCCGTTTCTCGGTCGCAACTTCTTTCCCG
>JAIEPP010000477.1 GCA_019748335.1 Xanthobacteraceae bacterium | reverse complement strand
GACCAGATCATGCCGATCGGGTTGGCGATGCCCTGCCCTGCGATATCGGGCGCCGAGCCGTGCACCGGCTCGAACACCGACGGGAACAGCCCGGGCGGGTTGATGTTGCCCGACGGCGCGATGCCGATGGTGCCGGTGCAGGCCGGGCCGAGATCCGAGAGAATATCGCCGAACAGGTTGGAGCCGACCACGACGTCGAACCAGTCCGGATGCAGCACGAAATTCGCGGTGAGGATGTCGATGTGGTACTTGTCCCACTTCACCTTGGGAAAATTCTTCGCCATCGCCTCCACGCGCTCGTCCCAATAGGGCATCGTGATCGAGATGCCGTTGGACTTGGTCGCCGAGGTCAAATGCTGTTTCGGCCGCGACTGCGCCAGCTCGAACGCGAACTTGAGAATGCGATCGACGCCGACCCGCGTCATCACGGTCTGCTGGGTGACGAACTCACGGTCGGTGTCGGGGAACATGCGGCCGCCGACCGACGAATACTCGCCCTCGGTGTTTTCGCGCACCACCCAGAAATCGATATCGCCGGGCTTGCGGTTGGCGAGCGGCGACGGCACGCCGGGCATCAGCCGCACCGGGCGCAGGTTGACGTACTGGTCAAACTCCCTGCGGAATTTGATCAGCGAGCCCCACAAGGAAATGTGATCGGGGATTTTGGCGGGCCAGCCGACGGCGCCGAAATAGATCGCGTCGTGCTTGCCGATTTTCGCCTTCCAGTCTTCCGGCATCATCTCGCCGTGCTTCTCGTAATAGTCCCAGGACGCGAAGTCGAAATGATCGAAGTGCACGGCGACGCCATGCTTTTTCGCCGCCGCCTCCAGCACGCGCAGGCCTTCCGGCACCACTTCCTTGCCGATGCCGTCGCCGGGAATGACCGCGATCCGATAGGTTTTCTTGCTCATCCTTGGGTTTCCTTACGTCTCTTGCAGTGGCGGAACATGGCCTGTTTTGACGGCCTTGCAATGGACCAAACCGTGCCACGGTGCAACGCTGCAGTGCAATGTTGACCGGCATGGCTGCCACCGCCTACCAATTCCAAACCTTCCAATTCCAAGCCCTTCCAATCTCATTGGCTTTTCCCTTCGGCCTCCCCAGCAAGCGAGAATCCCCATGGATCTGCATCTGCGCGGCAAGCGCGTCCTGATTACCGGCGCCTCCAAGGGCATTGGCGCGGCCGCCGCCGAAGCCTTCGCCGAAGAAGGCTGCGATGTCATGCTCGCGGCCCGCAACGGCGACCAACTGAAAGCACTGTGCGAGCGGCTGCGCTCGGCGCACCAGATCGGCGCCACCGCCCATGTCGTCGACCTGCGCAAGCCCGAGGAAATCGCCAGACTGGTCAAGGACGCCGCCGACATCGACATCCTCGTCAACAATGCCGGCGATATTCCGGGCGGCTCGATCGACAAGATCGACGAGGCCACGTGGCGGCACGCCTGGGAACTGAAGGTGTTCGGCTATATCAACCTCACCCGCTTGATCTACGCCCAGATGAAGGCGCGCGGCCATGGCGTGATCGTCAACGACATCGGCGCCGCCGGCGAGAAATTCGACGCCAACTACATCTGCGGCAGCGCCGGCAATGCCGCGCTGATGGCCTTCACCCGCGGCCTCGGCGGCAAGAGCCTTGCCGACAATATCCGCGTCGTCGGCATCAATCCGGGCCCCGTCGGCACCGACCGCCACGTCACGCTATTGAAGACCCGCGCCAGGAACCAGTTCGGCGACGAGAACCGCTACAAGGAATTCCAGAAGAACATGCCGCTCGGCCGCCCCGCCCACGCGCGCGAGATCGGTGACCTGATGGCGTTCCTGGCGTCGGACCGCTCCGGCTATACGTCGGGCGTGATCGTGACGGTCGACGGCGGGCACACGTCGGGATGGGGTTAGCGCCACCCACGACCCTCATCCTGAGGAGCCGCGAAGCGGCGTCTCGAAGGATGGGCCGCGCAATCGGGGCCTCATGTTTCGAGACGGCGCTACGCGCCTCCTCACCATGAGGGTTTGGTAAGGTCATCCTCTCAAACAACAAGAAGCGGGCAAACCGATGAAACGCAGAGATCTGTTACTGGGCGCGGGCGCGACTTTGATCGCAAGTCGCGCTGCCGCCGCGCCGAATAATTTCCCCGACCGGCCGATCACCATTACCAACGGCTACGGCCCCGGCGGATCGACCGACATCGCGGCTCGCCTGATGATCGAACGGATGCCGCCCAGTCTCGGCGGCAACGCACGGCTGATCGTCGAAAACCGCGCCGGCGCCAGCGGCACGCTGGCAAGCGCCTGGATGACGCGGCAACCACCGGACGGCTATTCCCTGCTGATCTCGGAATCGTCGTCTTTCGCGATCTGGCCGAGCATGCATGAAAGCGGCACGCCGTACCGGCCGCTGCAGGATTTCAGCTGGATCGCCATCATCTGCACCGCGCCGATGGTGTTGCTGGTCAAGCCGGACTTTCCCGCGCGTACCGCGCCGGAAGCGTTCGCGGTGCTGCGGTCCGATCGCTCGGCAGAGCTGGACTATTCGAGTTCGGGCGCCGGCTCTATTCCGCATATCGCGGCCGAAATGCTCAAATACGCGTTGGGTAAAGGCGCGCAGTCCCGGAACATCCCCTATCGCGGTGGCGCGGCGGCGGTGCTCAGCATCGCCAAGGGCGAGACCGCCTGGGGCGTCGCCTCGCTCGGTTCTGCCGCCGGCCAAATGCAGGGCAATCTGGTTCGGCCGCTTGCCGTGACCGGTGCCGCGAGATTCCCAGCCTTCCCGGATGTTCCGACCTTTGCCGAAGTCGGACTGCGGGACATGGAGATCGATATCTTCTATCTCCTGAGCGGTCCTCCGGGATTACCGCCCGAGATCAACGCACGCCTCAACAAGGCGAGCGTGGCGGCGCTAACGCATCAACAAACGCGCGAGCGCTTCCTCAACGCGGGCATGCAGGCCTGGAATTCCGAAAACACACCCGAGAGCGCCCGTCGCGTTGTCGAGACCGAACTGGCGCGCTTCAAATCGATCGGCGAGCGAACGGGGATCAAGATCACCGGAGGCTAACCCCGTCATTGCGAGAGGTGGAGCTAGCGCCACCCTTGCTCCTCATCCTGAGGAGCCGCGCATCTTGCGCGGCGTCTCGAAGGATGGCCGCGGGCTTCGTGGTTCGAGACGGCGCTAACGCGCCTCCTCACCATGAGGGTCTACCAGCGAGCTCAGCCCGCCCGCTCGAACAACTGCCGGATCAGCGTCGTGATCCGTCCCTGCGGCGACATCATCTCATTCATGATGGTAAAATGATTGGCGCCTGGAATTTCCTCATACGTCACCGGCAATCCGTACTTCGCGCGGTGCCCGGCAAAATCCGCAGTCTGCTTGCGCAACAGCGGCAGCTCGGCGCTGCCGACCACCAGTGACAGCGGTTTCAACGGCCCGCCCGCCTGCATCATCGGCGAATTGCGGTGCACGGTCGGCCCGTCCGCTTTCAGTTTCTCGTTGAGATAAGAATGGCGGATCGGATCGAGGTCATAGATGCCAGAGATCGCCATTCCCGCTTTCACCTTCGGATGCGACAGCGCCATCGAGGTGAGATGGCCGCCCGCCGACCAGCCGGACACGACAATGTCACCCGCAGCGCCGCCGAGCGTTGGCAATTGCCCGGTGAGGAAATCGATGGCCGCGTGGATTTCTGCAACGATTTCGTCCAGCGTCGCGTCCGGCGCCAGCGTATAGCCTGTCAGCGCGACATTGATGCCATGCGCCATCGGGCCTTCGGCCATGACCGTAAAAACCTCCTTCGCCCGCGCCTGCCAGTAGCCGCCATGAATGAACAGCAGCGTCGGCGCCTTGTCGGCAGCTTTGAGGAAATCGATCCGGTTACGCTCGCGCGGGCCGTAGCGGAGGTCGATTTGCGCGGGAAAGCGCTTGCGCAGGTCGCCGGAACGCTGCTCCCAACCCGCCACCATCTCGACGCTGTCGGGCACATGTTCGCCGTTGTTGAGGCCGCGGTCGCGCTCCTGCTGGCTCATGCTGCGCCAGTCCAGCGCGGAAAACGGGGTCGTCATGCCTGATATCTCCATCCAGCAGCCTCAGTGCGTTCCACTTTGCCGGAAAATGTTCTACAGCACCATCCGCGGCTGAAGAAGCGGAACAGGAGAAGTGCAAGTGGCGGATCAAGGTCTGGTACGAGAGACGGCGGTTGCCGTGGTCGGCAAACTCCGGTCGGGCGAAGTCACCCCGCTCGATCTGCTCGACGTGCTGGAAAAGCGGATCGCCGAGGTCGACGGCAAGGTCAATGCGCTGCCGACATTGTGTTTTGATCGTGCCCGCAGCCATGCCAGGGCGCTGATGAAGAAGCCGGCCGGCGAGCGCGGCCTGCTCGCAGGGCTTCCGGTGCCGATCAAGGACCTGACGGCGGTCGCCGGCGTACTGACGACGCAGGGCTCGCCGATCTACAAGGACAATATTCCCGCGAAATCCGACATCCTGGTCGAGCATCTCGAACACAACGGCGGCGTGATCTACGCCAAGTCGAACACGCCGGAATTCGGCGCCGGCGCCAACACCTTCAATGAAGTGTTCGGCCGCACCCTCAATCCGTGGGACACGTCCCGCTCTGCCGCCGGTTCGTCGGGCGGTGCCGCGGTGGCGCTCGCCACCGGCACGGCATGGATGGCGCATGGTTCCGACATGGGCGGGTCCTTGCGCAACCCCGCGAGCTTCTGCGGCATCGTCGGACTGCGGCCGAGCATCGGCCGGGTCGCGCACACCATCGCGGCCGCGATCGACCGCAACCTCGGCGTCCAGGGGCCGATGGCGCGCAACGTCGAGGATCTCGCGCTGATGCTCGACGCCATGAGCGGCGAACATCCCGGCGATCCCTTGTCACTGCCGGTGCTGCCGAACTCGTTTTTGTCCGCCGCCCGCTCGGGCACCAAGCCGAAGCGCGTCGCCTATTCGCCGGATCTCGGCATCACACCTGTTGACCCTGAAGTGGCCGCCATCACCCGCAAGGCGGCACAGCGTTTTGCCGAAGCCGGTGTCATCGTCGAGGAGGCGCACCCGGACCTGCGCGAGGCCCATGAATGCTTCCATGTGCTGCGCGCGTTCGACTTCGCACTCTCGAAAGCGGCGCTGCTGCGCGCCAAGCGCGACCAGCTCAAGCCGGAAGTGATCTGGAACATCGAGGAAGGCCTCAAGCTCACGGTCGAACAGCTCGAGCGCGCCGAGGCGCAGCGCGTCGCCATGACCGTGCGCACGCAGGAATTCTTCGAAAAATACGACTTGCTGCTGGCGCCCGCGACCATCGTGCCGCCGTTCCCGATCGAGAACCGCTTTGTTGCCGAATGCGACGGCAAGAAATTCGACAATTACGTCGAGTGGCTCGGCATCGTCTACGCCATCACGCTGGTGTGCTGCCCCGCGCTGTCGCTGCCGTGCGGATTTACCGCTTCCGGCCTGCCGGTCGGGTTGCAGGTGGTGGCGCCGAACCGCGGCGAGCCGCAGCTTTTGGCGGGCGCGAAGCTGCTCGAAGACATTCTTGGGCTGCGCGGTACCACGCCGATCGATCCGAGATCGCCAAAATAGAGAGCGCCTTTCATGCCCGGGCAGAAGCGCGTCTTCGCGCTGGATGTCCCGGGCATCCACGTCTTTGCGATCTAACGACACAAGGAGGTCGTGGATGACCGGGTCAAGCCCGGCCATGACGGAAACCGGATGATGAGGTTCGCGCATTGCACACCCGCGAATGGAACCTGCCCGAGATTGCGACCGAGGTGATCCCGGCATAGAACGTCGAGACAAATCCTCCGCGGAGAGCTGACATGACCGACCAAGCCATCAAACCCGCGGACGATCATCTCGACCTCCGGGATGTCGAACGCCGGATCAAGGCGATCTTCATCGGCTCGATCGGCAATCTCGTCGAATGGTACGATTTCTACGCCTATACCGCGTTCGCGCTGTATTTCGCGCCGGCGTTCTTTCCAAACAGCGATCCCGTGGTGCAGCAGCTCAACGTTGCCGTGCTGTTCGCGGCCACATTTCTGATGCGGCCGCTCGGCGGCTGGCTGTTCGGCTATATCGCCGACCGCTATGGAAGGCGGCTGTCGCTGACGCTGTCGGTGGTCTGCATGTGTTTCGGCTCGCTGATCATCGCGGTAACGCCGACCTATGCCACCATCGGCATTGCCGCACCGGCGATCCTGGCGCTGGCGCGCATGATCGAGGGCTTGAGCCTCGGCGGCGAATACGGCGCCAGCGCCACCTATCTCAGCGAGGTTGCCGACCCCAAGCACCGCGGCTTCTATTCGAGCTTCCAATACGTCACCTTGATCGGCGGCCAGCTCACCGCGATCATCGTGCTCCTGCTGTTGCAGAAGGTATTTTTGACGCCGGAGGAGCTGAAGGCCTGGGGCTGGCGAATTCCGTTCGTGATCGGCGCGGGGCTTGCGATCTTCGCCGCCGTGATGCGGCGCGATCTGCATGAGACCGACGCCTTCGTCGAGGCCAAGAAGCTGGCAAAACCGACCGGCTCGATCCGCGGCCTGCTGAAATATCCGCGCGAGCTGTTGCTCGTCGTCGGCCTCACCGCCGGCGGCACCGCGGCGTTCTACACCTTCACCACGTATATGCAGACCTTTGTAAAACTGTCGGTCGGCCTCACCGAGGACCAGACCACGTTCGTGATCTTCGGTTCGCTGATCTTCGCGACCCTGTTGCAGCCGCTCTATGGCGCGCTGTCCGACCGCATCGGCCGCAAGCCGCTGCTGATCTTCTTCGGCGTCGCCGGTACGCTGGCAACGGTACCGATCCTGACCACGCTGAAGGAGACCAAGTCTCCCTTCATCGCTTTCCTGCTGATCTGCGGCGCCTGGATCTTCGTTGCCGGCTACACCTCGATCAACGCGATCGTAAAAGCGGAATTGTTCCCGACCAATGTCCGCGCGCTCGGCGTCGGCCTGCCCTATGCGATCACCGTCTCGGTGTTCGGCGGCACCGCGCCGGCGGTCGCGCTCTACTTCAAGAGTCTCGGCCATGAGGACTGGTTTTATTTCTATCTCAGCGGCATGATCTGCCTGTCGCTGATCATCTATTCCACCATGCGCGACACCAAGCACGCATCCGCGATGCACCGTCACGAGTGAACGGCCCTGACATGACCGACGACCCAGAACCGCCGCCGCAGAGCAAGCTTTCGCGCAGCAAGGAACGCTGGGCGCGCGAAGGCAAATTCCTCACCGGCAAGATTGCGCGGCCGGAGGACCAGCGCCTGCCGCCGGGACAGCATCTGACGAAGGACTGGCCGACGCTCGACCTCGGCCTGACGCCTGATATCTCGCGCCAGCGCTGGCGGCTCGACGTCTACGGCGCGGTCGAGAACCCGATCTTCTGGGATTTTGCGCAATTCACCGCGCAGCCGCAGACGCAATTCGTCTCCGACATTCATTGCGTCACCACCTGGTCGCGTTACGACAACCAGTGGGAGGGTCTCGCTACCCGCGACCTCCTCGATGCCTGCCGCCCGCGCGACGAGGCGCGTTTCGTCGTGCTGCATGGCCATGACGGCTACACCACCAATCTGGCACTGGAAGACTTTGCCGCCGAGGACGCCCTGCTGGCGCATAGCTGGTCCGGCGCGCCGCTGGAGCAGGAGCATGGCGGACCGGTGCGGCTGGTGCTGCCGCATCTCTATTTCTGGAAGAGCGCGAAGTGGCTGCAGAGCATCGAGTTTCTCGAACACGATGCACCCGGCTATTGGGAAGTCCGCGGCTATCA
>JAIEPP010000597.1 GCA_019748335.1 Xanthobacteraceae bacterium | reverse complement strand
CAGCTCGCTGGCGCGTTGCGGGCGCGGCATCATCGGTTCGGTGCGAGTCAGGCGCGGCGGCGCCGCCTCGGGCCGCGGTTCGGGCCGGATGCCCATCGGCTCGGGCGCGAAGCCCGCCATCGGATCGCCGCGGCGCTCCTGCACGGTTGAGCGCTCCGGCATCGGCGGCGGCGCCGGGCGGCGGACCTCGTCGGCGAAAGAGGGCCGCGCCGGGCGCGGTGGCGGCTCCGGCATTTGCGGCTCGGCATGATGCTCGAAGGCATCGGCAGATCTTGCGTCGATTCGTGCCGCATCGTCGTTCCAGTTCGCATCGGGCAGCGGTGCGATCCGGGGCGGCGCTTCGCCGCCGACCGACGGGCGGGGCGCCATCTGCTCGCGGCCGGGCATGGCCCGAACGATATTGGGTTCGACCACGATGTCGCTCGGGCCGCCGATCATCAGGAGATGTTCGACATTGTCCCGGCGCACCAGCACGAGACGGCGGCGGCCATCGACGGCGGCGGCGTCGATCACGGCGAGGCGCGGCATCCGCCCGCGGTTCGGGTTGGCGCCAAGGCGGTTGGTGGCGAAGCGGCGAACCAGCCATGCGGCCACGCCAATCAGCGCCAGAACGGCGATGAATGCGAAGAGGAATGTCAACGTCTGCATACCTTGGTCCCCAGCCACGCGCCGTTCTCACATTGCGAGCATGACGCCTGGAAATTTTTCGCTTGTCGGCATCGTGCCCTGAAGCGATCCACCCCGGCGAATCACGCCCGAGATCAGCCTTGTTCCGCAAATTCCCCACGGCGAACGCTGCCGTCGTTAATTAATAGACCAAGAATCGCTTGATCCAAAACGACTTCTGATTGCCCCGGGCGCGTTGGCCTTTGCTGGTTAACGCAGCTTTCGTGGCGAAAATGCGCTCATTTTGTTGCCGGCAGAGGGCATCGGCCGTTGTCCATGCCGGAAATTGGCGATTTTAACCAACCGTTAACCATACACCGGGCAAATTCTGCCTACCTCGGACGGTCAGGTTTTTTGGCCAGAGGTTAACGGAGCGCCATCAGCCATGGCCATCAACGATCTTCCGATCCTGTCGGCGCTGCGCACCAAGATGCAGTGGCACCAGGAGCGCCAGCGGGTGCTCGCCGAGAACATTTCCAATGCCAACACCCCGAACTTCAAGCCGAGCGACCTGGTCGAGCCGAAATTCGACAAGGGCGGATCTGCCGTCGGCGGGGGATTCGGATCGTTGCCGATGATCCGCACAAGCGCCACCCATATCGGCGTCACCGGCGGCGGACAGACCTTCAAGGGCGACGGCGGCAGGAGCGGCTTCCTGACCAAGCCCGCCGGCAACGCCGTCAATCTCGAAGACCAGATGCTGAAGGTCTCCGCCAACCAGATGGACTACGCGGCCGCCACTTCGCTCTACACCCGCAGCCTCGGCATGCTCAAGACCGCCATCGGAAAGCGCTGACGCGCGCGACGCTTAAAGGAGCCGGATCATGGCAGATGATGCAAGTGACTTCGCCCGCTCGATGACCATCGCGACCTCGGGCCTGCGCGCGCAGGCGGGGCGGATGCGGGTGATCTCGGAAAATATCGCGAACGCGGATTCGACGGCGGCGACCGCCGGCGGCAATCCCTACCGCCGCAAGGTGCCGACCTTCTCGTCGGCGCTCGACCGCACGCTGGACGCGAAGGTGGTGACGCTCGGCAAGATCCGTCCGGACCAGTCGGCGTTCCGCGTCAAATACGAACCGAGCAATCCGGCCGCCGACGTCCAGGGCAACGTCAAATATCCCAACGTCAATCCGCTGGTCGAAATGACCGACATGCGCGAGGCGCAGCGGTCCTACGAAGCCAACCTCAACATCATCAGCGCCACGCGCCGCATGATTCAACGCACGCTCGACATCCTCAAGGCCTGAACAGGAACCATAGAAAATGGCTTCACCGACAGTTGCTGCAAACGCTTACGCCGCGCTTTCGCGCATCATGGAATCCGGCGGCGCCGAGAAGGCCGGCCAGGCCGGTGGCGGGGGTGGCGGGCCGTCCTTCAGCGCACTGCTCAAGGACGCCGTCGGCAGCGTGCTGGAGTCCGGCAAGAAGTCCGATGCGCAGACCATGGCGATGACGTCGGGCAAGTCCAACGTCATGGACGTGGTGACGGCGGTGGCGGAAACCGATGTCGCGGTCTCGACGCTGGTCTCGGTGCGTGACCGCGTGATCCAGTCCTACGAAGACATCATGAAGATGCCGATCTGAAGGGTCCTCATCCCTGCACAACGGCTTCGCCGTTGTTGCTGGAGGAGCCGGCGAAGCCGGCGTCTCGAAGGATGGCCACGGGCTTCATGGTTCGAGACGGCGCTACGCGCCTCCTCACCATGAGGGGGATAAAAAAGGAAGTTTGAAATGACCGGTGCTGAAACCCTCGACGTGGCGCGCGATGCGATCTGGACCATTGTCGTGGTGTCGTCGCCGCTGATGGTGGTCGGCCTTCTGGTCGGCGTCGTGGTGTCGCTGTTCCAGGCGCTGACCCAGATTCAGGAGCAGACGCTGATCTTCGTGCCGAAGATCCTGGCGATCTTCGTCACATTATTGCTGGCGCTGCCGTTCATGGCGGATTCGCTGCACAGTCACATGATGCGGATATCGTCGCGAATCATAGGCGGTTGATGCACAGTGAGTAAGTCATGCGCATCGATATCTCCCTGCTGCCGGCCCTTGCCGCCACCTTCATGCTGGTGTTCGCCCGCGTGGGCGCGATGGTGATGCTGCTGCCGGGATTTGGCGAGAGCAACATCCCGGTCCGCGTCAAGCTCTCGATCGCGCTGCTGCTGACCTTGATCATCCTGCCGCTGCATCGCGCCGCCTACCACATCGACACGACCTCGATGACGTCGCTGCTGATCCTGATGCTGCACGAGATCATCATCGGTATCGTGCTCGGCGCCACGGCGCGGGTGACGCTGTCGGCGCTGGCGGTCGCGGGTTCGGTGATTGCCCAGCAGCTCGGCCTCGGCTTCGTTACGGCGGTTGATCCGACCCAGGGGCAGCAGGGCCTTCTGATCGGCAACTTCCTCACCATTCTCGGCATGACGCTGCTGTTTGCCACCGACAGCCACCATCTCGTGATCGCCGCGCTGAACGAGAGCTACAGGATATTCTCGCCGGGCGAGCTGATGCCGAGCGGCGATGTCGCAGCACTCGCCACTCGCGCGTTCGCCGCCGCCTTCAAGATCGGCATGCAGCTCTCGGCGCCGTTCCTGGTGTTCGGCCTCGTCTTCAATATCGGCCTTGGCGTGCTGGCGCGGCTGATGCCGCAGATGCAGGTCTATTTCGTCGGCGTACCGCTTTCGATCATGGTCGGCTTCCTGATCTTCGCTCTCGTCCTTTCGGCGATGATGGGAACCTATCTGGATTACTTCACCGGCGTCATGCACCAACTGACGCCGCTGAAATAGAACTCCAACAAAAGGCTGGAGCGCCGCGATGGCCGACGACAGCGACGACAAGACAGAAGACCCTACACAAAAACGTCTCGACGACGCGCATGCGCGCGGAGACGTTGCCAAAAGCCAGGAGGTCAATACCTGGTTCGTGATCGCAGGCGGCACGCTGGTGCTGTCGAATTTCTCGGGCTCGATGGGCGGCGGCATCCTGGCGCCGCTGCGCAACCTGATCGCCAATGCCGGCCAGATGCATGCCGACGGTGCGGCGCTGCTCGCGCTCGGCAATACGCTCGGGCGTGCCATGCTCGGCGCGGTCGGCGTGCCGTTCCTGATGCTGATGATTGCTGCGATCGCCGGCAATATGATCCAGCACCGGCTGGTGTGGTCGGCCGAATCGCTCACGCCCAAGTTCAGCAAGATCTCGCCCGCCGCCGGCCTGAAGCGCGTCTTCGGCAAGCAGGCGGCGGCGAATTTCGTCAAGGGCATCTTCAAGCTGATCGCGCTCGGCGCCGTCATGATGGCGGTGCTGTGGCCGGAGCGTCTTCGCCTCGAGTCGTTCATGCGGTTCGACCCGGATATCATCCTCAACGTCACCACCAATCTGACGCTGCAGGTGATGGGCGCCGTGGTGGCGATGCTGGCCGCGGTCGCGATCGCGGATTATTTCTTCCAGTACCGGAGCTGGTACGAGCGGCAGAAAATGTCGTTGCAGGAGGTCAAGGACGAATACAAGCAGTCCGAAGGCGATCCGCACATCAAGGGCCGGATCCGGCAGTTGCGGATGCAAAGGGCCAAGAAGCGGATGATGGCCGCGGTTCCCAAGGCCAGCGTGATCATCACCAACCCGACCCACTATTCGATCGCATTGTCCTACGACCGCGGCATGGCGGCGCCGATCTGCGTCGCCAAGGGCGTCGACAACATCGCGTTCAAGATCCGGGAGGTCGCCAAGGCGCACGACATTCCGATCGTGGAGAACGTGCCGCTGGCGCGGGCGCTCTACGCGACGGTGGAGATCGACGACGAAATCCCGGTCGAGCACTATCATGCGGTCGCCGAGATCATCGGCTACGTCATGGGCCTGAAGAACGGGCTTTCCGGCCGCCGGACGTGAACGGAACACCGGAAATCGCATTGAACCTGCGAAATACCCCCCTGACGGACTTGCGCTGGCCGGGGCGATTCAGGCACTCAGGAGGGGCGCGGCCGGGCGGATGCGGGTTTTTCCGTGTCCGGCCAGTTTTGGGCGCGCGTCACCTTCACGCCGACGGGCTGCGTCTTCTGATATGAGTGCCGAAACCGACAGCGATCCGTCACCCGAGCCTTTCCCGGCCCACGAGCCGGCGCGGCGCAGCGGCAGCATCGTGCTGGTGCTGCTAGTGGCCGCCGGCATCGTCGCGGTCGCGGTCGCGCTGATGACGATCGGCCGCGCCCAGGCCCAGCCTTATATCCTCGGCGTGCTGGCGCTGCTGGCGATGGTCGGCCTGTTCAATCTGTTCGCCTTCGCCGCCGGCCTGATCCGTTTCACCGACCGCACCGCCGACGATCCGGTGATGGGGCGGATCGCCGATCACGCCTATGACGGACTTGCGGTGACCGACCCGCGCGGCCACGTCGTCTATTCCAATGCGGCGTATCTGACGCTGACGGGGGCTTCCTCCGTGCAGGACGTGCGGCCGATCGAGCGCGTCTTCATCGGCAATCCCGACGTTTCGGAAGCGGTGTTCCGCCTGCTCAAGGCCGCGCGCGAGGGCAAGCGGCAACAGGAGGAAGTCCGGATCGCGGGAACCGACGGCGCGCAGGGCCGCTGGCTCCGAATGCGGGTTCGCACGCTTGGTACGAGCAAGCGCGCGGCCAAATACGCGGTGTGGTCGATCGCCGACATCACCCGTGACCGCGAGCGCCAGGAAGACGTGTTCAAGGAACTGCAGCACGCGATCGAATATCTCGATCACGCGCCGTGCGGCTTCTTCTCGGTCAATCCGGCGGGCGACGTCATTTACGTCAACGCCACGCTGGCCAACTGGCTCGATCACGATCTGGCCGAAATCGGCTCGGGCGGGCTGAAGCTCACCGATATCGTGTCGGGAGACGGCGCTTCGCTCTTGACCTCGATTGTGGCGGTGCCGGGCGAGGTCAAAACCGAAGTATTCGACATCGACCTGCGGATGCGCGGCGGCAAGACCGTGCCGGTGCGGCTCTATCACAAGCTCGCCTTCGGCGCCGACGGCGTGCCCGGCGCCTCGCGCACGCTGGTAATCAGCCGTGCCCGCGACGAGCATTCCGACCCCGAACGCGCCGCCGAGGTCCGCTTCATGCGGTTCTTCGACCACACGCCGATGGCCATCGCGACGGTGGATCGCGCCGGTGCCGTGGTGCGCGCCAACGCCCGGTTCGCCAAGCTGGCGCAAAGCCTCAGCCCTGACGGGGCGGCAAACAAGTCGATCTTCCGCACCGTCAACGCGCGCGACCGCGGCATGCTGATTTCGGCGATCAACCAGGCGGCCGAAGGCCAGGGCGACATCGCCCCGGTCGAGGCCATGCTCGACGGCGCCAAGGAGCGCTGGGGGCAGTTCTTCGTTACCTCCGTCGAGGAAAGCGAACGCGAGACCGAGGCTGCGATCGTCTATCTGCTGGAGACCACCGAGCGGCGCGCGCTCGAGAACCAGATCAACCAGTCGCAGAAGATGGACATGGTCGGCCAACTCGCCGGCGGCATCGCGCACGACTTCAACAACGTGCTGTCAGCGATCATGATGGCGAACGACTTCCTGCTGAACGCGCACAAGCCGACCGATCCGTCGTTCCAGGACATCATGCAGATCAAGCAGAACGCGACCCGCGCGGCGACGCTGGTGCGGCAGCTGCTGGCGTTCTCGCGCCGCCAGACCCTGCGGCCGCAGGTGCTCGACCTCGGCGACGCGCTGTCCGATCTCACCATGCTGCTGCGGCGGCTGATCGGCGAGAAGGTCAAGCTCGACCTCGTGCATGGCCGCGACCTCTGGCCGGTCAAGGTCGACGTCTCCCAGTTCGAACAGGTGGTGGTCAATCTCGCCGTCAACGCCCGCGACGCGATGCCCGAGGGCGGCAAGCTGACGGTGAAGACCGCCAACGTCACCACCGACGCCGCCGCGCAGATGTCCTACAAGGGCATGCCGGCGGCGGACTATGTGCGCATCGACATTTCCGATACCGGCACCGGCATTCCCGCCGATATCGTCGACAAGATTTTCGAGCCGTTTTTCTCGACCAAGGAAGTCGGCAAGGGCACCGGGCTCGGGCTCTCGACGGTCTACGGCATCGTCAAGCAGACCGGCGGCTTCATCTATGTCGATTCCGAAGCCGGCAAGGGCACCTCGTTCCACATCTTCCTGCCGCGGCATCGTCCCGAACTTGACGCCCAGCCGGAACCGCAGGCAGCGAACGGTGCGGCCAAGGCTGCCGAGCCGCCGAAGCCGCGGCCCGATCTGACCGGGCAAGGCACCATCCTGCTGGTCGAAGACGAGGACGGCCTGCGCTCGCTCAACGCGCGCGGCCTGCGCTCGCGCGGCTACAGCGTGATCGAGGCCTCGAACGGCATCGAAGCGATGGAAGCGCTGGAGGAAAAGGACGGCGCGGTCGATCTCGTCGTCTCCGACGTGGTGATGCCGGAAATGGACGGCCCGACGCTGCTGCGCGAAATGCGCAAGCGCAATCCCAACCTCAAGATCATCTTCGTCTCCGGCTATGCCGAAGAGGCCTTCGACAAGAGCCTGCCGGAGAACGAGCAGTTCGCCTTCCTGCCAAAGCCCTTTGCGCTTTCGGCGCTGGTCGAGAAGGTCAAGGAAACCATGACATCGTGAGGCCGGACTTGTCATTTCAGGCCTGGCGCGGGAGTCATTTCAGGCCTGGCGCGGGAAAAGAACGGTATCTCAATCCCGGCTTTCCAAAACTACCCCGGCGCGGCTCACAGTTTGTTGTTAGACAGCGGGATTGCAGGCCGTTCCTGCTCTTGAAGCGGAACATTTACGCGATCATACATTTGCCGTTCTGAGCGAAGCTATTGTGCGCAAGTTTTTAAGCGTGCCGGGCATGTCCGGCGACGGATTACGAGAAGGCAAGCTTGATGAACGATCCAGCCGTTGCCGTCGCGGCGCCCAGCGCCGCGGAAGCCGTGCATTTTCTGCGCCGATTCGCCGATTTGATGTCCAACGGGCACAACGCGAACTTCTTGCTGCGCGCCGCTGAGCTGCTCGAGGATCTGTCCGCGCGTTCTTCTGCCGCCTCCGACGAGGAGCAGCTTCTGCGTTACAAG
>JAIEPP010000168.1 GCA_019748335.1 Xanthobacteraceae bacterium | reverse complement strand
GGCTACGCCACCATCTATGGCGACATGAACGGCGGCTTCAACCCGATCAAGGACATCTACAAGACCGAAGTGTTTCGACTTTCAAGCCTGCGCAACGAATGGAAGCCGGACGGTGCGCTGGGGCCGTCGGGCGAGGTCATTCCGGTCAACATCATCGTTCGCCCGCCGACGGCGGAGTTGCGCGAGAACCAGACCGATCAGGATTCGCTGCCGCCCTACGACATGCTGGACGGCATTCTGGAACGCCTGGTGGAGCGCGAGGAGCCTCTGGCCGCGATCATCGCCGCCGGTTTCCCGGCCGATGTGGTGACGCGGATCGACCGGCTGCTCAACGTCGCCGAATACAAGCGCCGGCAGGCCGCACCGGGCGTCAAGGTCACGCAAAAGAACTTTGGCCGGGATCGCCGCTATCCCATCACCAACCGCTTTCGCGACAACGGCAAGGCGTTGCCCGAGCCCGACGACAAGCTGGTCGCGCGCGCCGGCCGCGCCTCCGCGGAGGCGTTTGAAGGGTAGGCTGCCGACTATTGCTTCGGCGGGATGAAAGTCGGCCCGACGGTGCGGATCGATTTCTTTTCGTCGGTCGGAGCCGCTGGCTCCGCGGCCGGTGCCGTGGCCGCAGGCGCGGCGGCGGTGGTGCCGGCGGGCGCCGCGCCCTTTTTGGCCGCGGACGTATTTTTCGCCGCCCCCGGCTGCGCGCGCTGCTGCATCTTTTTCGCGCTCTCCTCGGTGACGATGATGTCGCCCTGCTGTTCGGCGGCGGCTTTGTCTTCGACCGATTTCAGCGCATCCGACCAGGTTTGCCCAGCGGCCTTGCAGGCACAGGACGGATTAAACTCGCTGCGGAACTTGAATGCGTTCGGCAGCGCTGTGTACTGCTGGCCGGCGACCGAAACCGCCTGGTTGATGTCTTCGCCGGGATTGCGGTAGGTGAACAGCGTTGCTTCCGTCGCCGGGCACAGCGCCTTGCAGGTTTTTTCGTCGTCGGGGAAGCGCGACTGCACGGTGGCGAACGAGACCGGGAAATAGGCGCCGTCGCAGGTGCGCACGCAGACGGTGCGGAAGGTGCCCGACTGCGGACCGAATTCGGCGGCGGGCGGCGGGATCTGGTTGCCGTTGCCGCCGAACAGGTTGTCCATGAAATTGCCGCCGCCGTTGCCGGCGCGCGCGGCAGCGGCATATTGCGGGCCGCAATTGTTCTGCACCAGCGCTGTCAGCACCGAGCGGCGCTGGTTTTCGCGGTCGGCGCCGCCGATGCCACCGCTGCGCAGCCGTTCGAGGCTGCCGGTGATCTGGTCGAGATTGCCGCGCATCTGCTGAATCTGGTTGTTCACCGGCGCGCATTGCGCCGACTGGCCGTTGAACAGCGAGAAGAAGCCCGAGCTCTCGCAGCCCATGCGCTTGGCCTGCATGGTGACGCGATCGAGTTCGGCCTGTTGCTTGGCGGCGGCCTCCTGGTAGCGGCGGATCTGCTCGTCCTTGGCCGGGTCGCCCGTTCCCGCGCCGCGATCGATGGTCGCCAACTGGCCTTCGAGCCGGCCACACATCGGGTTGGCCCCCAGCCCGCCTTGCGGCGGCGGCGGTGACGGCGAGGCGTTCGGATTCATCTGCGCAAACGCAGGCGTGCCGGATACGGCGAGGCCGAACAGCATGGCGCAGGTCATGAGCGGGCGGGAGAAGGCAGCTTTAGGTATTTCCAGCATATCCGGCCATTGAGAGCTGATCCGCGCGGCATGAAAGCCAGGTGGCGCGGCCAAGGCGGCGATAGCGGCCAAGGCCGCATCCAATACCTGCTTCTCGGGGCATCGTCACGTCGTTTCCGGGGCGCGGGTGTGGCAAACCGCCCCTGGAATAGCGTGGGATAAACAGGTTCAGCGCTGACAGGTGATGGCGACGTATTCGTTGCAGCCGCTGCCGCTGCATTTCTCGTTGCCACCCCTGGGAACCGAGCCTGTAATTTCGTCGGGGTCGACGCGTCGATAGGAAGTCGCCTGTGCAAATTCCCGTGACTGACAATAGGAACGGGCGGCATAGGCGCCGCACTTCTCGCCCATGGCGAGGCATTGGTCGACGCCGTAGCCGTCGGCCTGGTTGGCGACGATGAAGACACGGCTGTCGGCGTGGGCCGCCGAGACGGCGAACAGCAGTGCGCAGACCAGAATTGCATCGAAGATGAATGCCGACGAAATTCGCATGGGTAACACCAGTGAGGGGATTCAAGGACCGCGCTCCACAGATAGGCCCTAAAAGTTAATAATGATTAACCATGATTGCCCGGGGCTTGCCGAAAGGGCGGGAGGCGGCTGAATCGGCCGCAAAAGAGGCACGACCAAGGCTTGACGCCGTGCCCCGGGCTGGGACATGGTGCCCAGATGAACGGTTTCCTCGCCATCTGCAGCATTTGCCGCGAGATTATTAGCTAGCGATTCGCTGGCTGAGGCCGTCTTTTCTCAAAAATGAGATCACTGGACGCCCGGCCGCAAGGGATGGGTTTGCCATGGAACTTCGACTCTACGATACCTTGACCAAGGAGAAGCGGCCGTTCACGCCGCTCGATCCCGAAAACGTGCGCATGTATGTCTGCGGGCCGACGGTCTACGACTTCGCGCATATCGGCAACGCGCGCCCGGTCATCGTGTTCGACGTGCTGTTCCGGCTGCTGCGGCATGTCTATGGCGCCGGGCACGTCACCTATGTCCGCAACATCACCGACGTCGACGACAAGATCAACTTGCGCGCGGCGCGGGATTTTCCCGGCCTGCCGCTCAATGAGGCGATCCGCAAGGTCACCGAACTGACCGAGAGGCAGTTTCACGACGACGTCGATGCCATCGGCTCGCTTCGGCCGACGGTCGAGCCGCGCGCCACCGAACATATCGCCGAAATGCGCGCGATCATCGAGAAACTGGTGGCCGGCGGGTTTGCCTATGTCGCCGAGGATCACGTGCTGTTCTCGCCGCAGGCGATGAACGCGGCGAACAAGGTGCTGCCGCGCTATGGCGCGCTCGGCAATCGCTCGCTCGACGAGATGATCGCTGGCGCCCGCGTCGACGTCGCGCCCTACAAGCGCGACTCGACCGATTTCGTGCTGTGGAAGCCGGCAAAACCCGGCGAGCCGTCCTGGCCGTCGCCGTCGGGCATCACCACACCGGGACGGCCCGGCTGGCACATCGAATGCTCGGCGATGGCGTGGAAGCATCTCGGCGAGCGGTTCGACATCCATGGCGGCGGCATCGATCTGGTGTTTCCGCACCATGAGAACGAACTCGCGCAGACTTGCTGTGCGTTCCGCGCCGATCGCATGGCCAACGTCTGGATGCACAACGGCTTTCTGCAGGTCGAGAGCGAGAAGATGTCGAAATCGACCGGCAACTTCATTACGATCCGGGAGTCGCTGGCGGAGTGGCCGGGCGAGGTGCTGCGCCTCAACATGCTGAAGACGCACTATCGTTCGCCGATCGACTGGACCTCGAAATCGCTGGAGGAAAGCTCGAAAACGCTCGACGACTGGTATGCGGTCGCGGCCGACGCCAGGGGCGACCGGCCGGCCGACGCCGTGATCGAGGCGTTGTCCGACGATCTCAACACCGCGCAGACGATCACCGCGCTGCACGGCCTGCGCCATGCCGCGGCGTCCGGCGGCGAACGCGAGCGCGGCGAGTTTGCGGCCTCGCTTCGGCTGCTCGGGCTGCTTTCCATGAGCGCTGCCGAGTGGAAGGGGCGCAAACAGCAAGCGAGCGGTATCGATGCGCAACAGGTCGATCGCCTGCTTGCGGACCGTACAGCCGCGCGGGCGCGAAAGGATTTCAAAGAATCCGATCGCATCCGCGACGAACTCGCCGCCATGGGCGTTGCCATCAAGGACGGCAAGGACGCTGATGGAAAACCCGTCACCACATGGGAGATCGCGTAATGTCAAAACCCGACACACCATTCCCGAAACACTGGCGCTATTACATCTTCATCAAGTGGGCACTGATCATCGGCGCGAGCGTGCTCGTGCTGAGACTGCTCGGAGCATTCTAGAGACCATGGGACAGACCCTACCAAAACCCGCGCTGCGGCCGTTCCTGCCGGCGGACACCTCGATCCTGGCGGCGATCTTCGTTGCCGCGATCCAGGAGTTGACCGGCGACGACTACGGCGAGGCGCAGCAGCAGGCCTGGGCGGCGGTTGCCGAGGATGAAGCGCAGTTCGGCAAACGGCTCGCAGGCCAGTTGACGCTGATCGCGACGCTGCAGAATTCGCCGGTGGGTTTCGCTTCGCTGAAGGGACCCGACCACATCGACCTACTCTATGTGCATCCGAGCGCGGCGGGGCAGGGCGTTGCCTCGATGTTGTGCGATGCGTTGGAAAAGCTTGCCGGCGCCCGCGGCGCCAAGAATCTGACCGTCGATGCCAGCGACAATGCGGAGCCGTTTTTCAAAAAGCGCGGCTATGTCGCCATGCAGCGCAACACCGTCACCGTTAATGGCGAATGGCTCGCCAACACCACGATGCAGAAGACGCTGGCCGAAAACGCCGCGCCGGGAGCGCCATCATGAGCCGCGAACGCCTTTATCTGTTCGATACCACGCTGCGCGACGGGGCCCAGACCAACGGCGTCGATTTCACGCTGCATGACAAGCGGATCATCGCCGGCATGCTCGACGAACTCGGCATCGACTATGTCGAGGGCGGCTATCCCGGCGCCAACCCGACCGACACTGAATTTTTCGCCACCAAGCCGAAGCTCGACCACGCGAAGTTTACCGCGTTCGGCATGACGCGTCGTCCGGGCCGCTCGGCCTCGAACGATCCGGGCCTGGCCGCGCTGATCGAGGCCAAGGCGGACGCGATCTGTTTCGTCGCAAAGGCCTCCGCCTATCAGGTGCGCGTGGCGCTGGAGACCACCAACGAGGAAAACCTCGCCTCGATCCGCGACAGCGTCAAAGCCGCCAAGGCCGCCGGCCGTGAGGTGATGGTCGACTGCGAGCATTTCTTCGACGGCTACAAGGAGAACGCCGAATTCGCGCTGGCCTGCGCCAAGGCCGCCTACGAATCCGGCGCGCGCTGGGTGGTGCTGTGCGACACCAATGGCGGCACCATGCCGCACGAAGTCGAGGCCATCGTCGGCGATGTCGTCAAGAACATTCCCGGCGGTCACGTCGGCATCCACGCCCATAACGACACCGAACAGGCGGTGGCGAACTCGCTGGCCGCGGTGCGCGCCGGCGCGCGGCAGATCCAGGGCACGCTGAACGGGTTAGGCGAGCGCTGCGGCAACGCTAATCTCTGTTCGCTGATTCCGACGCTGCGGCTGAAAAACGAATTCTCCGACGCCTTCGAGATCGGCGTCACGCCCGACAAGATGGCGACCTTGATGACGGTGTCGCGCACGATCGACGACATGCTCAACCGCGCGCCGAACCGCCACGCCGCCTATGTCGGCGAAAGCGCGTTCGTGACCAAGACCGGCATTCATGCCTCCGCCGTGATGAAGGACCCGCACACCTACGAGCACGTGCTGCCGGAGGCGGTCGGAAACCACCGCAAGGTGCTGGTGTCCGACCAGGCCGGCCGCTCCAACGTGATGGCCGAACTCGACCGCGCCGGCATTCCTTACGAAAAGAGCGACCCGAAACTGGCGCGGCTGGTCGAGGAGTTGAAGGAGCGCGAGGCGGCCGGCTTCGCCTATGAGTCCGCGAATGCCTCCTTCGATCTGCTGGCGCGGCGCACGCTCGGCAAGGTGCCGGAATATTTCCGCGTCGAGCAGTTCGACGTCAATGTCGAGCAGCGCTACAACGCCAATGGTCAGCGCGTCACGGTGGCGCTTGCGGTGGTCAAGGTCGATGTCGCCGGCGAGCATTTGATCTCGGCGGCCGAAGGCAACGGCCCGGTCAATGCGCTCGACGTCGCACTTCGAAAAGACCTCGGCAAATACCAGAAATACATCGAGGGCCTGAAGCTGATCGATTACCGCGTGCGTATCCTCAATGGCGGCACCGAGGCGGTGACGCGGGTGCTGATCGAGAGCGAGGACGAGGCGGGCGAGAGCTGGACCACGATCGGCGTATCCCCCAACATCATCGATGCCTCGTTCCAGGCATTGATGGATTCGGTGATTTACAAGCTGGTGAAGTCGAACGCGCCGGCGTGAGGTGATGCGTGCCAGCGCAAAATGTCGTCATTGCGAGCGAAGCGAAGCAATCCAGCTTTGCGGTACAAAGAAAGAATGGATGACGGGGAGAGAGCGGGGAGTCAAATGATCGACCACATCTCTGTCGGCGTCGCTGACCTCGACTGCGCTGCGCGCTTCTACGAAGCAACGCTCGCACCACTTGGCCTGTCGCGCCTCGTCACCCGGCCCGCCACCATCGGCTTCGGCAGGAACTATCCCGAGTTCTGGATCAACCTTCGCGCCGGCATGACGCCAGTCGCGCCCGAGAGCGGCGCCCACATCTGCCTTCGCGCCAGGACAACCGGCGATGTCGATGCGTTTCATGCGGCGGCACTCGCCACCGGCGGCCGCTCCGACGGCGCGCCGGGTCTGCGCCCGCACGAGCGGGTGCGCTATTACGCGGCCTTCGTGATCGATCCCGACGGCAACCGCATCGAAGCGGTGACGTTTCTGGCCGAGTAACGCCTAAAGCCTTCTTGCCACTTCCGGGACCATTTCCTGCGTGCCGGCGGGGGCGCGTGCGGCGGCGGCGCGCAGGCGCGGCAGGATGTCTTCAACGCGTTCGGCCTTGAGAACGTCGATGCTCAATCCGGGCCGGATGAATTCGCTGGCGCGCATATGCGTCAGCAGCGCCAGCAGCGGCTCCCAGAAATTGTCGATGTTGGCGAGCAGCACCGGCTTGGTGTGGCGGCCGAGCTGCTGCCAGGTCATTTGCTCGACCAGTTCCTCCAGCGTGCCGATTCCGCCGGGCAGGGCGACGAACGCGTCCGAGCGTTCGAACATCAGCCGCTTGCGCTCATGCATGTCGGGCGTGATCACCAGCTCCTGAACCCGCGACAGCATGTTTTCGCGGACCATGAGAAACTCCGGGATGATCCCGGTGACGGTGCCGCCGTGATCGAGCACGGACCCGGCGACAGCCCCCATCAGGCCGACCGATCCGCCGCCATAGACGAGGCGGATGTTGTTTTCGGCGAAAGTCTTGCCTAGCGCGATCGCGGATTCGACAAAGCGGGGATTAGACCCCGCGCCGGAGCCGCAATAGACGCAGACGGTTTTGATTTGGTTCATCCTGTTTATGTGGCACTGCAGCGTAAAAAGCTCAAGTCCGGCGATGCCGGGGCATTTACGGGGGGAAACCGGCCGCAAACGCCGTCAAAAGCAGGAAAGTTTTATCTTTCAAGGCTGTACCCGGCATTCAAACGCTTTATATGACGGACATATGCAAGCCCTGAGAAATCATCCGACGGCGACCCGGATTGCCTTCCTGCTGGGGGCGCCGAACTGATGGCCCATCCCGATTCGCACGCCCACGCCGGCGACGCGCAGGCACCGGCCGCAAGCGCTTCCGACAAGGCGACCCTGATCGGGACGCTGGTGCATTTGTGGCCGTTTATCTGGCCCGGCGATCGCGCCGACCTGAAGATGCGTGTGGCCTGGTCGGTGGTGCTGCTGCTGATCGCCAAGGTCGCGACGCTCGCGGTTCCCTTTACGTTCAAATGGGCGATCGACGCGCTCAGCGGTACCGGCAGCGCGCCGGTCGAGCCGTCGAACTGGACGCTGTGGCTGA
>JAIEPP010000609.1 GCA_019748335.1 Xanthobacteraceae bacterium | reverse complement strand
AAGGCCGCGCCGAATGGTTTCGAGCCGACCAGCCCGGAGGCGCGCGCCGCCCTCGACGCGCTGGTGAAGGATTCCTACGCCTGGTTCCGCGACCTCGTGAAGACGCGGCGCGGCATGGATGACGCGCTGCTTGATAAGGTGGCGGATGGGCGCGTGTTCACCGGCCGCCAGGCGGTCGAGCTGAAGCTGATCGATCAACTCGGCGACGAAAAAGCCGCGGTTGCGTGGCTGGTGGCCGAGAAGAAGATCAAAAGCGATCTGCCGGTACGCGACTACAAGCTCAGCCCGCGGTTTGGCGATCTGACTTTCCTGCGAACCGCCGCCTCGATCACGCTCGATGCCCTCGGTTTGGGCAGCATCGCGCGGCAGGTCGAGCAGGCCGGCGTCGCGCAAGCCGTCGATCAGCTCCGGCTCGACGGCATGCTGGCTTTATGGCGGCCGACGGGGTCGAATTGAGCCGTAGGGGAGCGGTCCGGAACGGTCCTCCCGCATTGCGAGCATTGTCACAAACCCCCTCCGGTCGGTTTGTCACGTCATTTCGCGTGGTCCAAAATTCATTTAGCGTCTTGACAGTTCAAGGCATTTTCACGGAAATGGATATCCGCACGACCGTGGATCCCAGTATCGATGATTAAATCCGAGCTTGTTCAGCGCATCGCAGAGCACAACCCGCACCTCTATCAGCGGGATGTAGAGAACATCGTGAACGCGATTCTCGATGAGATCGTCGCTGCCCTGGCGCGCGGCGACCGGGTCGAGTTGCGCGGCTTCGGTGCCTTCTCGGTCAAGCACCGTCCGGCGCGCGCAGGCCGCAATCCTCGCACCGGCGCGCATGTGCCGGTCGACCAGAAGAGCGTCCCGTTCTTCAAGACCGGCAAGGAAATGCGCGAACGGCTGAACCGCGACGAGGCTGCGCCCGAGGCTGCCGTTTAAGGGCTTTAAGCGGGTTCTGACGGTCCGGAGCCGCGTTGCCGGACCTGTTTAGGGGGCTTGTCTCA
Organism: Xanthobacteraceae bacterium; assembly: GCA_019748335.1. GTDB lineage: Bacteria > Pseudomonadota > Alphaproteobacteria > Rhizobiales > Xanthobacteraceae > Bradyrhizobium. The sequence continues at coordinate 6,728 of JAIEPP010000609.1, read as the reverse complement.
GAGAGACGGCCCGCCGATCTCCATCAGTACGAGAGATGGTCATGCGAAAATTTGTTACGGCGCTGGTCGTCATCCCTCTCGGGATCATCTTCATCGTTTTTGCGGTCGCCAATCGCCATCTGGTGACGGTGTCGTTCGATCCGTTCAATTCCGCCGATCCGTCGGTAGCGGTAACGCTGCCGCTGTTCGTCGTCATCATCCTGGTCGCCATTCTGGGTGTCGCGGCGGGCGGCATGGCGACCTGGTTCCGGCAGCGGCACTGGCGCCGTGCCGCGCGTCGGCACGAGGCCGATGCCAGCCGGGCCCGGGCTGAGGCCGCCGACTTACGGGCCTCGGCCGTGGCTTCCCGGGTCGATCAGCAGCGGCTTCCGGCACCCGGCCAGCGCGGCATTTACGGGGCCGCCGGGCGAGACAAGCAGGGCGCGACGTTGTAGAACCCGCCCCTTAAGCCCCGTTCCAAACCGTATTCGCGGCTCAAATCCGCGCCCGAGAGACCATGTCCCTGCTTGTCAAAATTTGCGGCCTGTCCACGCGCGAGACGCTCGACGTCGCGCTGGGGGCTGGCGCCGACATGGTGGGTTTCGTGTTCTTCCCGCCGTCGCCGCGGCATATCAGCCTCGAGACCGCGCGTGAGCTCGGCCGCCAGGCCAAGGGCCGCGCCGCCAAGGTGGCGCTGACGGTCGATGCCGACGACGCGACGTTGTCCAATATCGTCGAAACCCTGCAGCCTGACCTGCTGCAATTGCACGGCAAGGAGACCACCGCGCGGGTCCGCGATATCAAGGCCAGGTTCGGCCTGCCGGTCATGAAGGTGATCGCGGTCGAGACTGCGGCTGATCTCGCCGTTCTGCCCGGTTTTGCCGGCGTTGCCGACCGCATCCTGTTCGATGCCCGCGCGCCGAAGGGCGCCACCCGTCCGGGCGGGCTCGGTGCCGTGTTCGACTGGCACGTACTCGAAAAACTCGATCTCGAACTGCCCTTCATGGTCTCGGGCGGCCTTGACCCCGACAATGTCGCGGAGGCCATTCGCGTCACCCGCGCCGGCGGCGTCGACGTCTCCTCCGGCGTCGAGCGTGCGCCCGGTATCAAGGATCCCGAGATGATCCGCGCCTTTATCCGCGCCGCGCGCGCCAGCGAAGAACTGATGGTCCGATGAATCCAAGCCTGCCCAACTCCTTCCGCAGCGGTCCCGACGAGCGCGGCCATTTCGGCATTTTCGGTGGACGCTTCGTCGCGGAAACGCTGATGCCGCTGATCCTCGACCTTGAAAAGGCCTATGCCGACGCCAAGGCCGATCCGTCGTTCCAGGCGGAGATGAACGGCTATCTCAAGGACTATGTCGGCCGGCCGTCGCCGCTGTATTTCGCCGAACGCCTGACCGAGCATCTCGGCGGCGCCAAGATCTATTTCAAGCGCGAAGAGCTCAATCACACCGGCTCGCACAAGGTCAACAACGTGCTCGGCCAGATCATGGTCGCGCGCCGCATGGGCAAGAAGCGCATCATCGCCGAGACCGGCGCCGGCCAGCACGGCGTCGCCACCGCAACGCTCTGCGCGCGGTTTGGCCTCGAATGCATCGTCTACATGGGCGCGGTCGACGTCGAGCGGCAGCAGCCCAACGTCATCCGCATGGAAATGCTGGGCGCCAAGGTGGTCCCGGTGCAGTCGGGTTCGCGCACGCTAAAGGACGCGATGAACGACGCGCTGCGCGACTGGGTCACCAACGTGCACAATACGTTCTACTGCATCGGCACCGTCGCGGGCCCGCATCCCTATCCGATGATGGTGCGCGACTTTCAGTCGATCATCGGCATCGAAACCCGCAAGCAGATGCAGGAGGCCGAAGGCCGACTGCCGGATTCGCTGATCGCCTGTATCGGCGGCGGCTCCAATGCGATGGGCCTGTTTCATCCCTTCCTCGACGATCCCTCTGTCGAAATCTTCGGCGTCGAAGCGGCCGGTCATGGCCTGACGCAGTTGCATGCGGCCTCGATCGCCGGCGGCCGCCCCGGCGTGCTGCACGGCAACCGCACCTATCTCTTGATGGACGACGACGGCCAGATCCAGGACGCGCATTCGATCTCGGCGGGGCTGGATTATCCCGGCATTGGGCCGGAGCATTCCTGGCTGCACGAGACCGGACGCGTCACTTATTTGTCGGCGACCGACGACGAGGCGCTGGCGGCGTTTCAATTGCTGTCGCGGCTGGAAGGCATCATCCCCGCACTGGAGCCGGCGCACGCCATCGCGAAAATCATGGAGCTCGCGCCGAAGCGGCCGAAAGATCATCTGATGGTGCTCAATCTCTCCGGCCGCGGCGACAAGGACGTGCCGCAGGTCGGCGATATCCTGAAGGGCAAGAAGAAGTGACTATCGCTTCTGGCATCGCGTTCGGATTGAGCACCCCCACCCTAACCCTCCCCCGCAAGCGGGAGAGGGGACCCACCGAGTTTGCCGCGCGAGGTTCGGTCACATGGCGGCCGGGTGTTTTGCACAGACGATCGACACGGCAAGCCCTGCCCCCTCTCCCGCTTGCGGGGGAGAGCTGGGGTGGGGGTCTTTCCGCGCATGCGGGTCTCGGCAAGAGCCACAGCATTTCAGGTATCGCACCATGACCACCCGCATCGACACACGCTTTGCCGAACTCGCCAAGCAGGGCCGCTCGGCTTTCGTCACCTTCGTGATGGCCGGCGATCCAGATCCGAAAACCGCGCTCGACATCATCAAGGCGCTGCCGAAGGCCGGCGCCGACATGATCGAGATCGGCATGCCCTTTACCGATCCGATGGCCGACGGGCCGTCGATCCAGGCCGCGGGTTTGCGCGCGCTGAAAGCCGGCATGACGCTGAAGAAGACGCTGGAGATGGTGCGCGCGTTCCGCAAGGACGACGACACCACGCCGCTGGTGCTGATGGGTTACTACAATCCGATCTATATTTACGGCGTCGATAAGTTTGTGGTCGATGCCAAGACCGCCGGCGTCGATGGGCTGATCATCGTCGACCTGCCACCGGAGGAAGATACCGAGCTCTGCCTGCCGGCGATGAAGGCGGGTCTCAACTTCATCCGCCTGGCGACGCCGACCACCGACGACAAGCGGCTGCCCGCGGTGCTCGCGAACACGTCGGGCTTCGTCTATTACGTCGCGGTCACCGGCATCACCGGCAGCGCCAGCGCCGATTCGAATGTGGTCGGCGAAGCCGTTGCCCGCATCAAGCGTCACACCAAACTGCCGGTTTGCGTCGGCTTCGGCATCCGTACGCCGGAAGCGGCGCGGGCGATTGCCGAGAAGGCCAACGGCTCCGTGGTGGGCACCGCTCTGGTCGATGCGCTCAAGGCCAGCCTTGATGCGGAGGACCGTGCTACCCCGAAAACCGTAGGCGCGGTCGCCGACCTGGTTGCTGCTCTGGCGCAGGGCGTGCGCGGGGCCAAGCAGGCAGCCGAATAAGCCACAATTGCGACGGCTTGTCGGACTAAGTCCGGCTCGCCATATAATTCCAGTTAATGCGTATTTGATCGCATTTCGGAGCGAAACATGAATTGGCTCACCAACGTCGTCCGGCCGAAGATCCGCAGCATTCTGCGCCGCGAGACGCCGGAGAATTTGTGGATCAAGTGCCCGGATTCCGGGCAGTTGGTATTTTACAAGGACGTCGAGGCCAACCAGTTCGTGATCCCCGGCTCGAACTACCACATGCGCATGGGCGCGGTGGCGCGGCTGAAGTCGGTGTTCGACAACGAGACCTGGTACGACATCGCGCTGCCCGACGTGACCGCTGACCCGCTGAAATTCCGCGACGAGCGCAAATATGCCGACCGCATCAAGGATGCGCGCGCCAAAACCGGGCTGAACGATGCCGTCAAGGTCGGCTACGGCAAGCTCGAGGGCGCCGGTGTCGTGATCGCGGTACAGGATTTCGATTTCATGGGCGGCTCGCTCGGCATGGCCGCCGGCGAAGCGATCGTGCGCGGGCTTGAATTGGCCGTTGAAAAGAAGTCGCCGTTCATCGTGTTCGCGGCCTCCGGTGGCGCGCGGATGCAGGAGGGCATTCTGTCGCTGATGCAGATGCCGCGCACCACCGTCGGCGTGCAGATGATGCGTGAGGCGAAGCTGCCCTATATCGTGGTGCTGACCAACCCGACCACCGGCGGCGTCACCGCGTCCTACGCCATGCTCGGCGACGTGCAGATCGCCGAGCCCGGCGCGCTCATTGGTTTTGCCGGTGCGCGCGTGATCGAGCAGACCATCCGCGAGAAACTACCGGAAGGCTTTCAGCGCGCCGAATATCTGCGTGACCACGGCATGGTCGACATGGTGGTGCATCGCCACGAGATGCGCTCGACCCTGGCGCGGCTGTGCCGGCTGCTGACCAAATCGCCGGCGATCGATGTTGTTTCCAAACCTGCGCCCGTGATCACCGATCCCGCGCAGATCGTCCAGGCGCCGGAAGCGGTGCCGGCCGCCCCCCACGCGTGAACGCACCTGCCGCCAAACCTGAGCCGCTCGATCAATTGATCGCGCGGCTGTCGGTCCTGCATCCAAGGCAAATCGATCTCAGCCTCGATCGCATGCACCGGCTGCTGGCGGCGCTTGATCATCCCGAACGCCAACTGCCGCCGTTGATCCATATTGCCGGCACCAATGGCAAGGGTTCGACCATCGCCTATCTGCGCGCGATTCTCGAAGCCGCCGGGTTGCGCGTCCACGTCTTTACCTCGCCCTTTCTGGTGCGGATCAACGAGTGCTATCGCCTCGGCCGTAACAATGGCGGCGTGCTGGTTGACGATGACGAGTTGCGCGGCACGCTCGAACATTGCGAACGCGCCAACAAGGGGCAGCCGATCACGATTTTCGAGATCGAGACCGCCGCGGCGTTTTGTCTGTTTGCCCGGCATCCGGCGGATGTCGTGCTGCTGGAGACCGGTCTTGGCGGCAGGCTCGATTCCACCAATGTGATCGACGCGCCGCTTGCCACCGTCATCGCGCCGGTCAGCATGGATCACACCGAGTTTCTCGGCAACACGCTGGCCGAAATCGCCGGCGAGAAGGCCGCGATCATCAAGCGCAATGTGCCTTTCGTGTGTGCCGAGCAGGCGCCGGAAGCAATGGCGGTGATCGAGGCGCAGGCTAACCGCATGCGCGCGCCAATGCATGCGGCCGGCCAGCAATGGCATGTCAGCGTCGAGCGCGGCCGGCTGGTCTATCAGGACGAGCGCGGCTTGATGGATCTGGCGGCGCCAAAATTGTTCGGGCGGCATCAGTTCGACAATGCGGGGCTCGCGATTGCGACGCTGCGCGCGATCGACGCGTTTCAGATCGGGATGCCGGCATTCGAAGCAGGGATCGTCAATGCCGAATGGCCGGCGCGGATGCAGCGCCTGGTCTCGGGCGCGCTGGTCGAACAGGGCCCGCCGGGTTGTGAAATCTGGCTCGATGGCGGCCACAATGCCGAGGGCGGGCGCGTCGCGGCGGCAGCGCTCGGCGATCTCGAGGAGCGGGTGTCACGGCCGCTGGTCGTGATCGCGGGCATGATGGCGAACAAGGATGCCGGCGCCTTTCTCGCCAATTTCGCCGGGCTGACCCGCCACATCATGGCGGTGCCGATCCCCTCACGCGGCAACGCGATGCCGCCGGACCGGCTGGCGGATGCCGCGCGCGCGCTCGGCATGCGCGTGGAAAATGCGCCGAGCGTCGAAGCCGCGCTGCAGGCGCTGTCGCGGCTCGCCTACGAGGTGCCGCCACGGATCCTGATCACCGGCTCGCTCTACCTCGCCGGCCATGTGCTCGCTGTTAACGGCACGCCTCCTGCATAGCGATTGGCGTATCGAGCTAGTGATTGGAATTCGGGATGCGTTTTGCGGCGATTGCCGACGTGCATGGAAATTACCTCGCGCTGGAAGCCGTGCTGGCCGACATCCGCGCCCAGGGCATCACTGATATCGTCAATCTCGGCGACATGGCGAGCGGTCCGCTCGATGCGCGGCGCACGATGGACATGCTGATGGCGCTCGATGCCGTGCACGTGCTTGGCAATCATGATCGCTATCTGATCGACCGGCCCCCGGAAAAGATGGGCTCATGGGACCGGCCGGCGCATGCACAGCTCGATGCCCGGCATCTCGACTGGCTGCGCGCGGTGCCGAAGACTTCCGTGTTTCGCGAAAAGGTCTTCCTCTGTCACGCCACGCCCCAGCATGACGAAGTCTACTGGCTTGAGACAGTATTGCCTGACGGCACGGTGCGCCTCTCATCGCTCGACGCGATCGAGGAGGCGGCAAAAGGAATCACGCAGTCCCTGATTCTTTGCGCCCACACCCATCTGGCCCGTGCGGTGCAACTTCGTGACGGCCGCCTGGTCGTCAATCCCGGCAGCGTCGGCTCGCCCGGCTACCGCGATATCCATCCGTTTCCGCACGTCATCCAGGCCGGCACGCCGGATGCGCGTTACGCGATCCTTGAACTGGTTGATGGCAGGTGGCACGTCACGCTCCGCCACGTGCCCTACGATCATGCGACGATGGCAGCGTTGGCGCGGCAGAACGGCCAGGCTGAACTCGCGTCCGCGCTGGCAACGGGGTGGATCGCGTAACGTCAAAAACAAAACGGCCGGCGATGAGCCGGCCGCTTTCATATCAACGATCGTATGACGTGATCACACCGCGGCGGTGATCCACTGCTGCAGCTTCTGCTTCGGCGCGGCGCCGACCTGGCGAGAGGCCATTTCGCC
>JAIEPP010000704.1 GCA_019748335.1 Xanthobacteraceae bacterium | reverse complement strand
ATGCGCTGCGGTTGGCCGCCGAATGCGGTCGAGGCGTGGAGCAGGGCGTTGTGGTTGAGCTGGACGAACGGTTCGAGCGCGACGCCGAGCCGCTTGCAGTAATCGAGCAGCGCGCGGTGATGATAGGGAATCCGCCACGGTCCGGGATTGAGATAGAGGCCGTCCCCGAAGTCGCAGGTCTGCGTCGCGCCGCCGAGTTCAGTAAAGCTGTCGCCGCCGCGAAGCGTCCAGTTGCGGCCGCCCGGGCGGCTGTTGAACTCCAGCACCTCGACCTTGTAGCCGGCCGCACGCAACTCCAGCGCCGCCGTCATGCCGGCGAGACCGGCGCCGAGCACCAGCACGGAAGCGCCCTTGGTGTCGCCGGAAAGCTTGATCGGGCCCTTGTAATTGGTCTCTGACGCGAAGCCGAGGCTGGTCATGGCCTGGTACATCGCGGCACTGCCGGCGACCGATCCCACCAGGGCCAGCAGATCGCGCCGGCTTACGGCTGTCTCACTCTCGTTCGGCATGGCCAGCTTGTTTTCCGACGTTCCTGGGTGGGACACATAGGAACTGGCTTGCGCAGGCGCAAACCACCGGGCGGCTGTTTTGGGTGAAAAACCGACTTGCCAAAACAAGATTTTGCCAAAGCAAGACTTGGCGAAAGCAAGACTTGCCAAAAAACAAAACGGAGGCTGTGAGGCCTCCGTTTCTTAATTCGTCGAATGTTTGCGGATCTTACCCGAGCCGGCCCGCCGCATGCGCGAGCAGGGTGTAGACCAGGCCGGTCTCCGAGGTCAGGTGACCGCGCAACGCCTGCGGTCCGCGTTCCTCGCGCGCGACCTCGTCGAGCAACCGCTCGAACTCGGCGATATAGCGGTCGACCGTCTGCTTGAAGCCGCGGTCGGCGCGATACTTGCGTGAGACCTCGTCGAACGCCTTCTGGCCGGCGGGCGTATAGAGCCGCTTGGTGAAGGCCTTGCTCTCGCCGCGCTGGTAGCGATCCCACATCTCGGCGGCAAGGTTGCGGTCCATCAGCCGGCCGATGTCGAGCGACAGCGACTCCAGCGGATTGGCAGCACCCTGCTGGCGCGGGCGGGCGGGCTGGCCGCCGGCGGCGCCGGCGTCGGTGCGGTTGAGGAGATCGGACAGCCAGCCGTCGCGTCCGCCGTCCTGGCTCGCGGGCGAGACCGGCGGCGCTTCGGTGCGGCGCGAGGGCATGCCAAGGTCCGGCGGCGGCAGCGTCGATGCGCTCCCGGTATCTCGGCCGGTGTCGCGCAGGCGGACGTCGTTGCGGCCGCCGGCAACCGCCATCACGGGCTCTTCCTGACGCTGCACGGTGGGACGGTTCTGGGTCACGACGTCGAGGCCGCGGCCGTGATGGGCGACGATGCGGTTGAGCTCGGCGAGCGCCTCGATCTGGTCGACGATCACCTTGCGCATCTGCGCGGTGTTGTCGGCGGCCTCCTGCGGCATTTCGAGCACGCCGCGGCGCAGTTCGTTGCGGGTGGCTTCGAGCTCGTTGTGCATCTCGGCGGCCATCTGCTTCATCGCCTGCACCATGGTCCCGAACTTCTCGGTCGACTGCTTGAACATCGCGTCGGTTTCGGCGGTGCTCTGCTGGTACAGCTCGCTCATGGCATCCAGGGTCTGGTGCCGCTCGTTTTCGGCGGCGGCGCGCACCGCTTCGAACTGGCGGCTGATCGCGGCCGATCCGGCGCCTGCGGTTTCGGCGACGACGCGGGCGATGTCGCGGGCGCGCTCTTCGGCCGCGGCCAGCGATTCGTCGAGCAGGCTGGTGAAGCGCGACAGCCGCTGGTCGAGGTCGGTGGTGCGCAGGTCGATGGTGGTGACCAGCGATTCAAGCTGCGACTTGCGGTCGGCAACCGAGGTGGTGGTGGAGCGGTTGGCCTGTTCGACCACGGCCGCGGCCTCGACCAGCGCCTTGCCGTGGTTGTCGAACTCGCTCGACAGATGGCCGAGGTCTTCCAGCGCCTTCGAGGTCTTGGTGTTGAACACGGTCAACTGGTCTTCCAGCGTCTGGGTGGCGACGCCGTTGCGCGAGGTGACGTCGTTCATGGCGGACACGAAGTCGGCCACGCGGGTCACCAGCGCGCGCTCCAGCGAGTTGAGGTTGTCGTGGGCGCCGGTCAGCACTTCCTGCAGCAGGATGTTGCCTTCGCGCAGCCGCTCGAACAGCGCCACCGTGTCGGTGCGCAGGATCTTGCTGGTCTCCTGCATCTCGGTGACGGCCGCGATCGACACCTGACGCGACTGGTCGATCGCCGAACGTGACGACTGCTCGAGGTCCTTGAGCGACTTGGCTACCGCGCCGGTGGCGAGATCGCCGGCCGAGGTGATGGTGCGCGCGATGTCCGAGCCGTGCGTCGTCATCGATTGCGAGAACGCCTGGCCGCGGGTCTCGATCGACTTCAGGGCGTCGGCGGTGACGCGGTCGATGTCGGTCGTGAGCTGCGTGGTCTTGGCGGAGAGCGCCTCGACCAGCGAACCGCGGCGGCTGTCGACGATCTGCGCCAGACGGTCGGTCTGCTGCTGGACGTAGGTGACGATTTCGTCGGTCTTGCCGGTCATCGTCGAGCCGAAATTGCTGCTGGCGGCGAGCACCGAACGCTCGATATCGGCCGAGGTCGACTTGACCTTCGAAGAGACTTCGTTCGAGGCCGCAATCAGGGCGCTCTGCGCGTTCTGCGCGGTGGTCTGGATGTTGTCGGTGGTGGTGGCGGTGACGTTGCTCAGCGAACGCTCGATGTCGCCGGCGATCGCCTTGATCTGGCTCGCCGCGTCGGCCGAGGTCGCGGTCAGCGAACTCTGCGCTTCGCGCGCGCTGCCGAGGATCGAGGCGGCGGTGTCGGCGCCGGCCGCGCTCAGCGTGCGTTCGACGTCGATCGCCAGCGACTTGACGTGGTTGGCGGCTTCCGCGGACGCCGTGATCAGCGTGTTCTGGGCCTCGCGGGCGCCGGCGGTGATCGCCTCGGCGGTACCGTTGCCGGCCATCGAGAGCGTGCGCTGCATGTCGGCGGCCAGCGATCTGACCTGGCTCGACGCATCGGCGGAGGCGGTGATGAGGGTATTCTGCGCCTCGCGCGCCCCCGACGTGATCGACTCGGCGGTGGCGGTTCCGGCAGCCGACAGCGAACGCTGCATGTCGGCGGCCAGCGCCTTGACCTGATCGGCGGCGACCGTCGAGGCCGTCATCAGCGTGTTCTGGGCGTCGCGCGCGCCAGCCGTGATCGACTCGGCGGTGGCGGTTCCGGCGATCGAGAGCGAACGCTCGACGTCGGCGGCGAGCGACTTGACCTGGTTGGCCGCCTCGGTGGAGGCCGCGACCAGCGTCGATTGCGCCTGGCGCGCACCCGCGGTGACGGCTTCGGCGGTGGCGTTGCCGGCGATCGAGAGCGAGCGCTCGACGTCGGCGGCCAGCGACTTGACCTGGCTCGCGGCATCCGCGGACGCCGTGACCAGCGTGGTCTGGGCTTCGCGGGCGCCAGAGAGAACCGACGCGGCGGTGGCACTGCCGGCGGCCGAGAGCGTGCGCTCGACGTCGGCGGCGAGCGACTTGACCTGGTTGGCGGCTTCCGAGGAGGCCGAGACCAGCGTGGTCTGGGCGTCGCGGGCACTGGTCAGGATCGAGTTCGCGGCATCGGTGCCGACGGCGGTGAGGGCGGTTTCGACCTCGGACGAGGTCAGCTTCAACTGGGCGCCGACATCGGAGGAAACCGTCAGCAGCGCCTGCTGCGCGGCGCGGGCGCCGGTCTGGATGGTCTCGGAGGTATTGACCACGAGGTTGGTGAGCGAGCGTTCGGCGTCCTCGACATGCGACTTGATGCCGGAAGACAGCAATTCCGCCCGCGCCATCAGGTCGTCGCTGGCCTGGCGGCCGCTGCTTTCGATGCGGCCGGCCACGGCTTCGACGCGCGAGCCGAGCAGGTCTTCGAACTGCGCCACGCGGGTGTCGATGTCGCCCGCGATGGCGCCGACCCGGGTCTCGATGCCCTGTTGGATTTCCTGGAACCGGGCCGAGATGGTGTCGGTGAGGTGGGTGCTGCGGCCATCGACGGTTTCGATGACGCTCGTGATGCGATGATCGACCGCCGCCAGCGCCTGCGCGGTGCCGTCGGTCAGGGTCGAGGTCAGCAGGCCAAGCCGGGAGTCGATCGAGGAGATCGCCTGCGCCGCACCTTCGGTCAGCGAGGTCGACAGCGTGCCGAGGCGGCCGTCGATGGTTTCGGTGACGGACCTGGCGCGGGTGTCGAAGGTCACTTCAAGCGCCTTCAGGCGGCCGTCGATGGTCTCGTCGAACGACTTGAGCTTGGTGTCGAGCGAGCCGTCGAGATGGCTGACGCTGTTGCCGAGCGTGGTTTCGAACTGCAGCAGGCGCTGATCCAGCGAAGCGGTGATCTCGCCGCCGTTCGAGCTCAGGCGGGTGTCGAAGGTGTCGACGTAGTTCTTCAGGCTGTCGCCGATCTCCTGGGTGCGCTGGCCCATACGCTCGACGATCTCGCCGCCGAAGGTTTTGACGGTGCGGTCGAACTCGGAAATGTGACGGGTGATCAGCGCGCCGAGCGTGCCGCTGTCGCGGGCGAATTTTTCGGCAAGCTCGCCGCCCTGGTTCTTCACCAGTTCGTCGAAGGCGTTCATCTGCAGCGAGAGTGTATCGTGCGCGGTCTCGGTCTGGCTGATCACCTTGGCGACCAGGGTGTTGACGGTGACATCAAGCGCGTCGCTGGCCTTGTCGCCGGAGGAGAGGATATGGGTCGCGAGGCGATTGCCGGCGTCGTCGATCTTGCTGACGAGATCGCCCGAGCGCAGCTCGAGTTCGAGCAGCAGCGAGTCGGAGGAATTCTTCAAGGAGTCGTGGACCTGTTCGGTGCGATCCGAAATGCCGTCGACGATGGTCGAGGAGCGCTGTTCGAATTCGCCGGTGATGCGGTCGATGCGCTCGTTCAGCATCTCGTGGACGCGATCGGCCAGATCGACGAACTCGTCATGAACGTGGCCGGTCTTGAAGTTGAGGCTGGTGGTCAGGCGTTCGGAGGCGTCGAGCACGGCGCGCGTGGTCTCGGCGCTGGCTTCCTCGAGGCGGTCGAGCAGGTCGCCGCCGCGCTCGCCGAGCGCCAGGATCATGTTGTCGCCGGCATGACTGAGGGCAGAAGTGATGTGCTGGCCACGCTCTTCAAGCGCGCCGGTGATGCTCTTGGCGACTTCGTCGACGCGGGAAGCAATCGCGTCCGAGATCAGCGCGATATCGTGCCGCAGGTCGATCTGCACGCCGGAAATCGCGCTGCGAACCTGCTCGGCCTGGCCGACCAGGTTGTCGCGCTGATGAGCGATGTCCTGCAGCAACGCGCGGATGCGCACTTCGTTGTCGCTATAGGCGCGCTCCAGCGCCGAGACTTCGTTGGCGACCAGCGTTTCCAGTTCGCCGGCGCGCGCGATCGCGCGTTCGACGCCGTCGCCCATCGCCGCGACCTCGCGGCGGATCGCCTGACCGACCGTCACCATGGAATCGGCGGCGGCATTTTCCGGCTCGGAGAAGCGGATCGCGACCTGCGCCATCGACTGCGCGATCATCCGCATTTCCTGACCGCGCCAGGCAAGGCTGGCGAGGAAATAGAACAGCAGCACCGGCGCGAAGAACAAGGCGGCGAGGCCGCCGAGCACCAGCACGCCGCCGCTCTGGCCGATCGCGGCCTGCAGCGAGGGCAGGAAGCTGACGGTCAAGAGCGCGCAGCCGACCAGCCAGACGACGCCGAAGGCGGTGGCAAGTGTGTAGACGCTGCGGGCAGGGCGGCCCTTCTGGATCGCCTGCAGGATCTGTCCGATGGTTTCGCGATCGTCATTGGCGGGACGGCGCGATGCGCGCGGCTCCTCGATCTGGTCGAACACGCCCCGGTCGGTGTTCGCGCGCGTGTCGCGGCTGTCGTAGGGCGTTTCGGAATAAGACGGTGCGGCGGAGGAAATGGCCGGCGGCGCCATTTCGTCGCTGATCGAATTTCGGCTGCTGTCGACGGTCGTATCGCTGATGTTCAACGCTTCCTGAATGGCGGAAAGCGCGACTTCGGTGGGATCTTTGACCTTCTTGGGATTGTTCGCCATGTTCAGTCCGAGCCCTCTATACTTTTACGCATCCGGCCGTTCTTGCTAACGTCCCCGCAAGATCGAAGCCGGCGTCATAACCCGCCGAGACGCGCAAGCACGCCCGTACAAAAACGCTGGGTCCGCTTGTTCGCTACATCCGCAAACATCCTAAGAGGTGAGCGATACGAATGAAATGGCCGCCATTAAGACATTCTTAATCATCGTTAACAGCTTTGTTCGTTAAGGCCTTACGGATACACAAATTTCTTTTGGGAGCCGGCTAATTTGGGCGACTCGCGGTCAAAAGCAAGGCGGAGTTGGGGCAAATTCGCGCAACGTTCCGTTAACCAGTTCCATGATTGGCTTGCCAAAACCACCCCGCGGTAATCGGTGCGGCGGGAGAATTCAGGTAGGCCATGCCACTTCATCTCGAACGGATAGAATGGATGCCATCGCCGCCGCTCGCCCCCGATGACGGTCCGATCGACTTCGACCATCTCAAGCGGATGACGCTCGGCGACTCAGGTCTGGAGCAGGAAGTGCTGGCGATGTTCGCGGCCCAGGCGGCCAGCCTCGTCGGCACCCTCGCCACCATGCCGACGGATGCACTCGCGCTGGCGCACACGTTAAAGGGCTCCGCCCGCGCCATCGGCGCCTTTGCCGTCGCCGATGCGGCCGCCCGGCTGCAAACCGTGATGGCCAGCGGAGCCGATCCTTCCGGTGGGCTCACCGAGCTGGCCGACGCGGTCGCGCTGGCACGGACGGCGATCGAGGCGGTCCTGCGCCGTTCCTGAGCGGGACGCGGCCAAAACCCCCGGAAAATGCCCTGTCAGGTTTTCGCCCCCAGCGCTGGCGCTGTGCGGATCGACCCGTTATAGGGACTGCCGGGACCCTCCTTTACGAATTCCGGCAGCACGAGCGATCATGGCCAAAATTCACTTTGTCGACCATTCCGGCGAAAAACGAACCATTGAAGTCGAAAACGGCGCGACCGTGATGGAAGCCGCGATCCGCAACGCCATTCCGGGCATCGAAGCCGAATGCGGCGGCGCCTGCGCCTGCGCGACCTGCCACGTCTATGTCGACGAAGCCTGGCGCGAAAAGGTCGGCGCGCCGACGCCGATGGAAGAGGACATGCTGGATTTCGGCTTCGACGTGCGGCCGAATTCGCGGCTGTCGTGCCAGATCAAGGTCACCGACGAACTCGACGGCCTCGTGGTGTCGACGCCGGAACGTCAGGCCTGAGGCTAGGTCAGCGAGCGCCGTCCGCCGTCGCGGCGAGTTCGTCATCGACGGCATATAACGCGCAGTCCGGCCCGTACTCTGCACAGGCGGCAAGGGCCTCAGCCCGTGCGTTGAGGGCCGATCGCGACCCGAGCGAGTAGCCGAACAGGCCCTTTGGCGACACCGCAAAGGCTTTGTGCGGACCCGCGGCCAGATACTCCGCAAAGGCGCTCCGGCCTCGCCCGGCAAACTGCGGCGGTACCGGAACAGCCGGAAGAGGCGGCGGCGCAAGCGGCTCTCGCAAGCCCAAATTCTGCTCGCGCAGGAATTCGTCGACCGTCGGCAGCCAGTTCGACGTCCCGGAGCCGAACAGCGAATGGCCGTCACGGCCGAAGGCGGGCGCGTCGACCAGCCGCGC
>JAIEPP010000615.1 GCA_019748335.1 Xanthobacteraceae bacterium | reverse complement strand
ATGAAGCCGACCTTGAGATCCTTTTTCACGGGCACGCCGCCGTCGGCAAACGCCTCGGTCGCGGTCTTGATCGGGAAGAATTGCGAGATCGCCGCCAGCGCGGTCGAGGCGCCGACCGATTTCAGGAACGCGCGTCGCGCGGCATCCTTGGGAAACATCGCGCGGACCACCGCCGAGGCCACCACGCCCTCGTAGCGTTTTTCGTCGCTCTCGGTCGGGACCGGCTCGCAGCGCAGCGCCAGCGTTGCATGCTCATGTTCGGCCACGGAGCGGTGTTGGCCACAGACGCAGCCGGCGCGCGAAAGTTCGCGGTCGGAATCGAAGGGATTATCGAAGGTAGACATGCTGCGCCCCTTTGTCACACCGCTGCTTTGGAAGTCCCTTTCCGCAGCTAGCCGGTCATTGATTCACGGCCCGGCCTTTGCCGGCCGGGCCGTGAGAAACATGCAGGTTTTATGCCGCCCTGCCTGTTATCCGGGCATCGGTCGGCAATCCCTCCTCAATCGGCAGCGAGGAATCGCGCGACCATTCGTTCCAGGAACCGAAATACATCCGGACGTCCTTCACCCCGGCATTCTTCAGCGCCAGGAACGTGTTGGAGGCGCGCGCTCCCTTGAAGCAGTAGAGATAGACCGTCGTGTTCGGCGTGATGCCGACCGTGGCGCATTCGGCCAAAATCTCGTTCTTGGACTTGAAGCGCGGACCTTCCGCCGTCGGCTTCATCATGCGGTACCATTCCAGCCAGACCGCGCCGGGGATGCGGCCCTTGCGCGGGCAGAAATCCTTGCCGTAGGGCGACGAACTTTCACCGATCCATTCGTCGATGTCGCGCACGTCGAGCAGCGCGATGCCGGGTTTGCCGATCGCAGCCAGCATGGTCTTGGCGTCGATCAGGATGTCGCCGGCTTCAGGCACGATCGAGAACGAGGCCTTCACCGGCGACGGCACGTCCTTGGTCACGGGAAGGCCCGCTGCCGCCCAGGCGTCGTAGCCGCCATGCAGCACCTTGATCTTGGGATAGCCGAGCATGGTGAGCAGGTAGTAGCCGCGGCAGGATTGGCCGAAGCCGGAGTTCATCGACTGTTCGTAGATGACCGCGGTTTCCTTGCCGGAGAGTCCTGCCCCGCCGAATGCGTCGGCGAATTTCGTTTTCAGTTCGGCCATGCCTTCCGGCGTCGAGGTCGCCAGGAAGGTGAAGATCTCGTGGACGTTGACCGCGTTGGGCAAATGCCCCGCGGCGTAGGCATCGGGATTGCGGGTGTCGATGACGACACAGGGTTCCTTCTTCAAGAATTCGGCGAGTTCACCGGCAGAAATCAGCACGTCCGTCATGGCAGGCCTCTCCTGTTTTGTGGTTGCTAGTTGGGGTGGTTCCGAAATCCTCTAGTGCTCATCTCCCGCCAGCATCTTGCGCAGCTGCTTGGTGGCGGGGGTGACGATGGCGACGAAATAGGCTTCGCGCAGCCGGCGCTGGGCGCGATGGCTCTTCAGGTAACCGCGCGCGCCGCAATGAAGCATCGCCGCATGCGCGGCCGCGACACTGGCATCGCCGGCGCGCAAGCGAAGCGCCACCACACGACGCCAGTAGCTGTCGTCGGCATTGTAGGGATCGCGCGCCAGCGCCATCGTCTCCTTTTCGAACTCGGCATGGAGTTCGCGAAACTGGACCGGCTGTTGCGGCAGATAGCGGTTGACGTGACCGAGTTGCCCGTCGACCTCATCCATGATCTGGATGCAATCCTTGATCAGGCCAAGCGCCATGCCGGCCTGCAGCAGAATGAAGCCGGCGCGGATCTTCTTGACGAACGGTCCCGCGGGTTCGGCCAGGATCAGTTCGTCCGGCACGAAGACGTCGCGGAACTGGACACCGTAGGTGCCGGTCCCGTCCATCGCGAGAAATGGCTTGCAGGGCTGCAGCGTGATCGCAGGGTCCGAACAATCGGCGAGGAACATCACGATGCCGCCGCCGTCCTCGCGCTCGAAGATAGTGCCGAAGTAATGGTCGGGACCGAGGTTCGAGACCCAGGGCAACGCGCCCTTGACGATATACCCGCCCTCGACCTTGCGTCCCCTGAGTTTCAGCTTCTCGATGCCGAAGAAGCTCTTCATCGGGTTGGACAGACCGGTGCCGCCGAGAATCTGGCCCGACCCGAACTTGTCGGCGAATTTGGCGACCAGCTTTGGATTGTCGGAATTCGACGCGTACCAGACCAGCGTATTCTGGCACCAGGCCATGAACGCGGTTGCGCCGCAGACCTCGCCGAGGGCTGCGATCGACTGAATGGCGCAGCGCAGATCGGCCGCGCCATTCACGGGTTGATGACTGCCCCAGGCCCCGACATCGCCGAGCCGCCGCAGCAACTCGTCGGGATAGACCGTACCTTCATCGATCGTCGTCGCCAAAGGTGCGAGGTTCTTGCGCGCGATGTCAGCGACCTGATCGGCGACCGATGCCGATGGCAGGACGTCATCAACCGCAAGCCTGGATACCGCTAGTGAACCCATGAGACCCTCCGCACCCCGTTGACGTGCTGTTACGGCTTAAGCGCTGACTTCGAGATTGACCGGGCGCGTAAAGGTGTTGGCGACCGGCGACCACTTCTTGACGTGGTCCACCAGCGCATCGATCTCGGCTTTCGGAACGCCCTCGCATTCCATGTCGACCTTGACCCGCACGTCGGTGAAGCCGACCGGCTTCTCGCTGACGTCGCCGGTACCCCAGACCGCTGTTATGTTGAGGTCGCCCTCGAGTTCGAGTTCGAGCTTGTTGACGATCCAGCCGCGGTGGACGGCGTTGGCGTGGAGGCCGACCGCGAGACAGGAGCCGAGCGCTGCGAGCGAGGCTTCCGACGGATTGGGCGCGGTGTCGTCGCCCAAAAGTCCCGGCGGTTCGTCAACGATATAGGGCGCGAGGTTGCGGATGTAGTTGGCGTGGCGGAACTTGCCCTCCGCCACCGTCTTGCACTTCAAGGTCTTGATGACCTTCGGATTGGCCTTGCCGTTGGCAATCAGCTGTTCCAACCCGTTCTTGTCGATCGGAGCCAGGCAGCCTGTGAGTACTGTTTTTTGAGCGACCGCGGTCATCATTTCTCTCCCTTAGGGGGTAGGATACCGAACGGTCTGTTTCCTGCACGAAGCGTGCCAGACACCCGGCCCGGCAAAAAGCGAAGTTCTCTCGCCGGTTAGCGATCACTGCCCGGAAATCGATCAGCGCCGTGCTGCACAAGGCCGATGCAATTGCCGCATGGCCGCGATTAATTTGCGCGCAAAGATGCAGCTTGATGATTGCGCCGCGGTTCGATTAACTGGCGCGGATGGCCAAATCAGTTCCGAAGAAGAAACCGTTCGCGGCGGCGCATGCCGCAGGCGATGAAGAATCCGCGCGCGGGCGCCTGCTCAACGCGGCGACGCGGCTGTTCTGCCGGTATGGAATCAACGCCACCGGCATCGATGCCATCATCAACGAAGCCGGTACCGCGAAGACCACGCTCTACAAATTGTTCGGATCGAAAACCAACCTCGTGCATGCCGTGCTGGAAAGCGAAGGCAAGCAGTGGCGCGAATGGTTCATCGCCTCGATCGAAACCGGCGGCGGCGACGCACAGGCGAAGCTGACGCGAATTTTTCCGGCGCTGAAGCAATGGTTCGCGGAAGAACGTTTCTACGGTTGTCCCTTCATCAACGCCGTCGGCGAGCATGACAAGGACGCCAAGCAGTTCCGCGCCATCGCGCTGAAGCACAAGAAGGTCGTGCTGTCGCATATCGAAAAACTCGCCGGCGAAATGGGCGCAGGCGAACCGGAAATGCTCGCGCATCAACTGGCATTGCTGATCGACGGCGCCATTGTCGCGGCCATGGTGACCCGCGATCCCGGCGTCGCCGACACCGCCGGCCTCGCCGCCGGCAATCTGCTCGGGCCTTCCAAAGCCAGGAAGCCGAAGCGCGCGAGCGGCCCGGCCGCCCAGCTCGTCGCGGTCTGACGATCGGCGGTCTGACGATCGTCAGACATTACGAGCCAGGAGCTTGGGAGCGCGCCTGCGCGCGACCACACCCGTTTACCCCCAGCCTTGAAACTGCCGGTCAAATACCAGGCCCGGGAGCGCCAACACGGCCGTAGCTCGGTAGTTCTACGGTGCGCCGGCTTAAGAGATCGTGGGTTGGAAAGCGCGACTATGGAACCTGAATTTATTCATTGGTTCCAGGGCGGCACAATGTTTGGCCAGCTAATTCTCAAGATACGGGATTTCATGTCGGTCCCGCGGGACAATCCCGAATTGCTCAAGGCGCAGTACCGGGCATTTTCGCGCCAGCTGCCGCTGATGTATTTCATCCTGCTCACCAACACCTGGGCGCTGGCGGTTTCCCACTACGCCGACGCGCCGGTCTGGCTGACGGTCTCCATCCCGGCGCTCTTTACCGTTCTGTGCGGAATCCGGGTGGCAGGCTGGTGGCGATCGCGATCTGTGGTCCCAACCGCCGAGATCGCGTTTCGCGCGCTGACCCTGACCAACCGCCTGACCGGCATCCTCACCGTCGCCTTCAGCGCCTGGGCTCTCGGCCTCTATCCTTACGGCGACCAGCTCTCCCGCGCCCATGTCGCGTTCTACATGGCAATCACGGTGATCGCCTGCATCTTCAGCCTGATGCATCTGCGCCCGGCGGCCTTCACCGTCGCGATCAGTGCCAATATCGTCTTCATCGCCTTCTTCGGCTCGTCGGGCAATCTGACGTTCATGGCGATGGCAGCCAATGCCCTGCTCGTCACCATCGCCATGATGTTCATCCTGCAGGCCAACTACCTGGATTTCGCCCAAATGGTCGACGGCCGGACCAGCTTGAAAGCCCTCAGCAACGAGAACTTCCGGCTGGCAAACCTCGACAGTCTCACCGGCCTGCCCAACCGGCGCCAGTTCTTTGCCCGGCTGGATGAAGAATTCCTGGCGGCGCAAACCCAGGGCTACCGGCTGGCGGTCGGCGTTGTCGATCTCGACGGATTCAAGCCGGTCAACGACATCTACGGTCACGCCGTCGGCGACAAACTTCTGATCGCCGTCGGCGAAAGATTGCAGGCGGCGTGCGGCGAGGCACATGTCGCGCGTCTTGGCGGCGACGAGTTCGCGCTGATCTTCAAGGAAGTCAGCGACGTGGAGTTGCTGAAGCGGGGGGAAAAGATCTGCACGGCCCTGCGCAAGACGTTCGACCTGACGGAAGCGAACGTGCAGATCTCGGGATCGGTCGGCTTCACCGTATTCCCCGAACTGGCTTCCAACGCGGCCGACCTTTACGAACAGGCCGACTACGCGCTCTACCACAGCAAGCGGACCAGCCGCGGCAACGCCGTGCTGTTCTCGACGGAACATGAGGCCGAAATCCATCGCAACGCCAAAATCGAACGGGCGTTGCGCGCGGCCGATCTCGACGAGGAGCTTTCCGTCGTGTTCCAGCCGGTCGTCGATGCCCGGACCGAAAGGACCGTGGCCTTTGAGGCCCTTGCGCGCTGGAACAGCCCGACGCTCGGCCATGTCCCGCCTGACCAGTTCATTCCGGTGGCGGAAAGGGCCGGCATCGTCACCCGGCTGATGCGCGTCCTGCTGGAAAAGGCGCTGATCGTGGTCGCAGACTGGCCCGAGGATATCCGGCTGTCGTTCAATGTCTCGAACCACGACATCAATTCGCCCGAAGGCGTGATCCGGATCATCGGGATCATCCTCAAGAGCGGCGTCGATCCCCGGCGTATCGACTTTGAAATCACCGAAACCGCGATCATGCGCGATTTCGAGCAGGCCCAATCGGCGATAACGACCCTGAAGACGTTCGGATGCGGCGTCTCGCTCGATGATTTCGGGACCGGTTTTTCGAGCCTGAGCCAGCTTCACGCCCTGCCCCTCACCAAGATCAAGATCGATCGCAGTTTCGTAGCCCAGCTGGACGAACGGCCGGCGAGCTACAAGATCGTGAAATCGCTGATCGCGCTCAGCCGCGACATGGAACTTGGCTGCGTGATCGAGGGTGTCGAAACCGAGAACGAGTTGAAGGCGCTGCTGAACCTCGGGGGTTTCGAGATCCAGGGATACTACTACTCGCCGCCGCTGCCGGCGTCCGAACTGGCGGCGTTTCTCGATGCTCCGGTCGCGGCCGCGCGCTCCGCATAGCGCCGGCGAAACGCCCGCAAACGAGCTGCGCGCTCGCGCAGCTCGTCGCTGTGAAGCAGGATCAGGCGCTGTTGCGCTCTACTTCAGCGCGTCAGCGACCTTGGCGATGCCGGCATTGGCGCAAACTTCGTCCTTTTCGCCGCCAGGTGCACCCGACACACCGACCGCGCCGATCACCTCGTTGCCGGCCTTGATCGGAACGCCGCCGCCCACCCCGACCGTGTTCGGAATCTGCTTCAGATAGGCATTGGCCGGATCGGCGATCAGCTTCATGAATTCGAGCGAGGTCTGACCGCGGGTCCGCGAGGTGTAGGCCTTCAGCCGGCTGAACTCCATGGTGTGGGGATTGGTGCCGTCACCGCGAAGCTGGGCCGCGACATTGCCGGCCTTGTCGACGATGGTGATCGACACCTTGTAGCCGTCCTTGGTGCACTGCTCGAGCGTGCCCTGGATAATGGCAAGCGACATGGCCATCGAGACGTTCTTCTCGACCTGGGGTGCCTGGGCCAGTGCGGGCACGGCGACGAGAACGGATGCGGATGCAACGACGGCAACACGAACAAGACGCATGGGGGAGCCTCCCTTTGGATTATCTCGGGTTTCGCGGGCACTTGTGGTTGTGCGCCTTGTTGAACCCTCGCTCGCGCCGATTAGTCCCTGATAGGCCGATGAAATTCTTGTGCCCAATTGCCGCAATCGCGAAAGGGAATTTTAGCGGCTTTCCAAAAGGCTCGATTCCAGCCGGTCCAGCTCGGTCGCAAGATCGCGCTCGACATCGCCCACCGCCATCTCGACCACCCGGTAGTCGCGCGCCTCCAGCCAGGTCCTGCGACCGGCGCGATCGGCGACGATAGCCTCCGACTCCCCTGCATTGACCAGTTCGATCGCGATCCGGTGCACAAAGGAGACGAAATCGGGGATGTGACGGCCGACCGGGGTCTGGCGCTTGAACTGCCCGGCAAAGCGGCGGTCGCGGGTCAGCGCCTGCCACAGGATCCGCTCGGCATCGGTCGGGTTCCGCCGCAATAGCCTGGCCAGCCCGCGCACGGTGCTGTTATCGCCCGGTGCCGTCGCGCCCTGCCCGTGCTCGGCCAACAGCGCCCGCAACCGGGTCGCCTGCTCGCCGTCGAGCACGCCGCCCTTGGCCGGACCCTTGCGGCCCTCGGCAATCGCCATAACAACCCCATGCAAAGTATGCATGTCCTGCTTGGTCGGATCCATTCGGGTAAAGATGTTGCGCAGGTTGACCAGCATGGTCTCGCGCTTTTCCGCCGGGCGCAGGAATTCGACCTTGTCGAGTTCCCGGACCAGATTGTCGAAGAAGGCCTGCATCTGGTGTTGCGACGCCCGCTCGGAATGTTCGGGCATCGCGAACGGCAGGGCGCCCCCGGTCGAGCGCTTGAACCACTCATAGCCGATCAAGAGCACCGCCTGCGCCAGGTTCAGGGAGGCGAAGCCGGGATTGACCGGAAAGGTGATGATCCGGTTGGCGAGGGCGACTTCCTCGTTCTGGAGTCCGTAGCGCTCGCGGCCGAAGAGGATGCCGACCCCGCCGCCAC
>JAIEPP010000550.1 GCA_019748335.1 Xanthobacteraceae bacterium | reverse complement strand
GGCGGACAGCGGTGTTTGGATCGGTGGTTTTGCTTAACACCTCGCGGAGGACGTGGTCCGCGACCATGTCGGTGAGCCCGTCGCTGCAAAGGAGTAGCGTTTCGCCGGGTGCGAGCGGCGCATCAATGGTGATGTGTGGGTCGACGGGAAGAGAAAACGGGGAGCCGCCCAGCGCCTGGGTGAGAGCATGGGAACGGCGAAAACCAAGGCGATGGCTCTCTTGTTTGGGTACGTCGTCGCGGCTGAGCTGGATCATCTGGCGTTTACTGAAGAGGTGTGCACTGCTGTCGCCAACATTGAAAGTGACGAGTTGGTCTGCTTTCAGGGTGGCACCAACAATTGTCGATCCCATGCCAAGCGCTTCCGGATGATGGTGCATGAGTTCGAAGAGATGCCGATTGGCTTCTTCGATTACCTCGGCGCAAGAGGCCGACTCTGCAAGCCGATCGACCGCTGCAACCAGATAATCGAGAACGGCTCGGCTGGCCAACGCGCCCTCCGCGTGGCCACCCATGCCATCGGCGATCATCAAGACGCAGCGATCGTCCGACATGGATATGGCCAAGGGTTCGTCCATGTTGCCGGTCAGAATGCGCGTGTGGACGGCGATGGCGTCCTCATTGACGGGTCGGACGCGCCCGCGATGGGTGAAGGCAGCAATGGTCCAGTTTGGCATGGCAAATGATCCGCCAGTCATCGAATAGTCTCATATGGAAAGAGCTCCCGAGGAAGGGAGCTCTTCGGCGCGTCCCACATTATCTCTCGGTCGCACACCGCTCTTTCCTTAGTGTCCGAGATAGTCACAGGCACAAGGGCCGACCTTTTCAGAATGGTTCGGGCTGGAATCGACACGGCAGTTCGGGCACTCATCGTCGCAGCCGCAGGACCAAGCATCCTCCCAGATGGCCCCGCAGCCAGTGCATTCGTAGTAGTTGACGAAGGCGGGCTGGCAGCGGGGCTCGTGCGCCCATTGGTGCGGACAATCCTGCCTTTTAGGCAACGATCCGCCCCCGCTTACGTGCCTCGTCGACATAGGCGGACAGTGGCTTGTCGGCGACGAAGTGGAGATCGCGTTCGACCGGGAGGCCGAGCTGGCCTCTAATCTCCATAATTTCCGCGAGGCTCACATATCTGAGCTCGGGCGAGTCGAGACCAATGTCGCACAGACCGAATAAGCGATCCGGTTCATCCGGGTCACATTCCGTGAGAAGCCAAGTCGCGCTCGCGTCCGGCGTGAATAGCTTGACCACGGGGAAATGGTCGCGCTCGTCGGCCAGCGAGTTCGCGAAGAGACGAATCTTGTCCTCGTCTGTGAGAAGCGCTGCCTCAGCCATGTGCGACACCTCCGTCGTTTCCGGTTCTTGCAGTCGCATCTGCTTGAGGCCGCGTCGAACGAGCGCGCGGCCGCCGAGAACGCTTCGGCCCCTTGTCGGCGCCAGCCGCGGAGACGGGGGTCGGAGGCGCCTCATTTTTCGCCACTAGAGACGTAATGACCGAAAGAGCCGCGTCGTAGACGCGCTGGAAGTCGCAGTAGCGCTTCCACAGACGGTCTGCGATCTCCCGCCCACCTGCAGCGTCGATGGCATCGATCAGTGTCTCGAGGGTGAAGTGCTGGAAACGAACCCTGGTGGGGTCATTGTCCGTGACGGGGAGCAATTCGTTGGCGTAGACGCGGAAGGCGGCGTCGGCGCGGCGGTTGAGGCGGGGAGCGATGCCGATGAACATCGCCCGCGGTGTAACCCCGTTGTCGACGGACAGTTGCGCCAGGGAATGCTCCCGGAAGAGCTGCTCTAGAGGCGGCGATCGGAGGACGGGACTGTCGGGATTCTTGTAAAGGCGGACCTCCCTCAGTGCCTGGTCGTAGCGCTCGCGCCAGCGGGCGACCGGTCCGGCCATATCTTCCGAGTATTTGAGCTCCGCGTAGACGATGCCGGCTTCGCCTTCGGGCGTTGTGACGTGGATCGCAACGTCGAACGCAGAGCGGTCCGCCAGAAAGCGCTCGTCTCGCCGGCCAGGTGAATGTTCGAATACAACACGTTCGACCGAGTAGACGAACTGCGGCAGCAATTGTCGCAGGACATCCGCGGCCAATTGCTTGTCCAGCGCCAGCGGGCCGAACGCATTGAAAACGAGGGGCATCGAGCTCAGCGTATTGGTGATCAGTCGATCTTCATCGATTGCCGCGTCCTCCTCACGAAGCAGAAGTTCGCGAAGGGCGAGAAGGTGGACCTCAGGAGAGATGAAGTTCTGGCCGGCGTCGGCCGCATCGGCCCGGAGGTAAGAGCCGAGATGGGCGCCGCGCTCGTCGACGGCCGCGCTCGGAATACCCTGATCGCGCATCCACAAGATTTGGAGGAGGCGGGCGGCGCGTCGAAAACGCGAGTCGATCAGGCAGTGGGAGTCGTAATGTTTCGCGACGGCATCACTGACGAATGGCGTCCGTGACATCTGTTTGAAGGTCGGAGCCGGCGATGAAGCCCGATGACCGGAGGTACTTAAAGAAGTATTCATTTGAGTTCTCGCGTTGATGAAGCGCGGAAAATTCAGTCAGGGGTGGAGGGAAATTGACGAAGGGCGTGCGGTGCCGTGCATCGGGGTTACCCGCAATCATTGCGCCTTCGGCGTCTTTGGACGGGCGGGGTAGGGAGGGTGGCGTAGAGGTGCGGTGATGGGTGGAGGGTGGGTGTCGGCGGTGGATAGGCTGGTGGTGGGCCGGTGGGGGAAAGGGATAAAAGATATAGGAATCGGCTCGACAGATCGTCACACCGATCTTCAGTTCATCAATCAGCGGTGGGTAGGGCGAATAAATAGATGGTCCGAACTGCGAGCTGGCTGAGTTCGATGAACGCAACCGGGCACATCGAGGGCGAGATCGAGGAATCCGAATGTTGGATTTACCGGTTGCGGGGCTGTCGCTCGATTCGCTCGCGCCGTTTCCGAAGATTTTCGTTTTTCTCGATAACACGTCTAAGTATCTCACCTGCTCCGTAGGTGCGCCGAGGCTTTTGGGGCGGAGTGGGTTCGGCTGCACAATGTGTTCAGCAACCTGCGGCAATTATATTGGAGGTAGTTCAGGTATGAGGGCCCCGCTCAGGCTCAAACCTTCAGGAGCTTGGCCGTGCGGTGGGAGGGTCCGTTCACGTATTTTGCGAGGCGGCCGCCCTAGTGCGGGTGGTGACTTTCCCTCGCAACGTTCGAGAATAGAGTGAAGCCACGTTATCTGCTTGTCGGACAGATAGGTTTTGTTTTTTGTACGAAGCAGCCTTTCCGACATCTCCTGGAGGTAGCACGCTTGCCGCGGATAGGCGATGCCGCTCAGCAGCGCCGCAGTAATGCGTCTCTCCAGGAGATGATAATTCTGGCCTACTATCATTGAAACCTGTTCCGGCAGGACGAAAATATAGATCGTTTGCAGCTCTTGGAAGGACAGCACCTTCGCGCGCGGTCAGGGTAGTGGGCAGGGAGGTGAGGGAGAGCGTTCTCCGAAACTTGGTGGACGTCGGAGGGAGGTTTCTGTGGCCCCGCTTGGGGCACAGCTTCGCCGTTGCCGGCGAAGCTGCTGTCGATGGAGTGTCCGAAACCCGGAGCCACGCCGTCGGTCAGTATCGGATAAGCGCACCCTGTTACGGGTAGGCCGGGGTCAGCCGGTCGGCCTTTACGCGCCGCTTCATCTGGCGGGGCAATCGCGCAACACATCCGTCAATTGCGCGACTACTGTGGGTCGGGAGTCACCGGAGCCCACTCCTGCATCCAACTTGCGCTGGTTGCTTATGTCGATGCCTTTCGACGTTTCACCGCTGAGTCTCCACGACCTGGATAGTCGGAAGCACGGGGCCCTTAGGGGGCTGGCTATGTACGCCGGCTTTGGGCTGGCGCTTCCTGTGGCGCGGGAGCAGGTGTCCAGCAGTTCGGCGCAGTTCAACAAGCGAAATCGGGTACGCATCGGAGCAGCCGCCAGTCGGAATCGGGTCGCAGGTAAAGCAATATCCGCGGCACGTGTGAAGAGGAGCCGGCCGAAGAACAAAATCGAGATCTTGCGCGGCGGCAAAATCTATCAGTCAAGTGATAGGTGCTCGTGCGTAGACGTATTGACGTCGTTCTTGCGCAGCCGAAGCTGCATCAATTTTACATTTGTGCGGCGATCTGGTTTCGTATTGAAGCAAAAAAGTGATGGAAGGCAGGAATGAAAAGGCCGCGAAAGAATAAGCCGCTGTTCTCCGACGATGAGATCGCCGAGATGGTGAGTAGATCAATTCATTACGATCCGCCCAGTATCGAAAAAATTGTCCGGGAAGCACTAGCAGAAGAGGTGAACAATCGGCGCGGGAATGAAAAGCGAGCTGCGCAAAAGAAGAGGAAAGAAGCAAATTCGAATTATAAGCGGTTGTTGTTTTTTGTCACGCATGCCCTCATGATTGAATTTTACAAGGCCAGTCGGATAGGTCCTCCGCTCCGCAAAGAGAAGGGAATAACCAGGAGTAGTGCAACCGCTATAGCAAGATTATTGCCATCGAGGATGAGTACGGCGCTGGCGACGATTGAAAAGTGTTTTGAAGATCCATCGAGCGTTGAGCGCCCAGGAGCGGCGCTCCGGGCGAGGCAAATAGTTTGCTGGGCGCTCGGCCGTAACGCAGATGCTTTCAGTATTAACGGCGATCGTGTTTCATTTCTAAACGAAGCCGCGCTGTTGAAGAACGTGCAGCGAGCGCTGGATTCAGCTGTGACGGTGACTGTGTTGAGGGATGCGGTCCGCGAGGCCGACATAGCAAGCAAAAGAAAGTGAAATTTGCCGGCTAATTTTTCTGATTTTCCGCGGCTTTGGTTCGGCAGCGGGGCACAATGGTCTCCTTCACATCCCATAGGAGACTGAATGACTAGACCTCCCCCCATGCGCCCCCTGATTCGTGATGGTGGCGAAAAGACGGCTTCGCGAGCTGGCGAATCTGAGTTCGCCAATAGCAACAGCATCCACATCACCGATGGCTTCGTCGTCGGCGACATCGACTTCTCGGATCCGGTGCAAGTGCGTCGCGCGCTCGATCAGACCACAATTACTGGCTCCTTGTTCTCGGACGAAGCGATTGCGGCTGTCTGTCGTGCGGGCACAGCCCGAGAATTGTTCCCCAACATTGAGCCGGTCGAAGACAGCTACCAGGTTCGGTCACTCCGTGATTGGATAGAGCCGGACGCCAAGGCGATTATGGAAATCGCTGATTTGGAAGAGCGCGCCTGGTTCATCATCCTCCACGCCATTCACGGCACGACCGAAGAGCTGTTCCGTGCAATTGCAACGGTGGAAGATGCCGGCATTGTCGGCGCACTGGCCCAGGCCAACCTTCGCGAGCCGATGCCGCGCACCCGCAGGCCTTGGCCGTGGTGGTATCGCCCCCGTGTACCTCAGACCTCGCCGGCCGTTGGCCCCGACCTGTTCACGATGTTTGTGGGAGGCTGAGGTCGTCATGAAACGTTACAGCAACCCCACCGTTCGCCGTGAGGATTACGGGTCGCGCGAAGACTATCTCCGCGCGCAGCGCGAGGCTGGCGGTCCCACGCCGGCGGAGGTCGATGCGGGTGATTGCGATCCCCTTGTCTGGGGCACCGGCAACTTCGGCGAGATCGTGCTCGCTGAGGCCCGTCAGCAGCAGCGGCAGCGGCCACATATATTCATTCTGCCATATCGCGGGGGCCGCCCGCGCCACCGCTGATCGCGCCGCAGATCCCTTTCGAAACGATGCCCGGAGTTCACACTCCGGGCATCTCGCTTATCCGCCCGCTCATGATGCCCGAAGTCCCGGCACCACCCGGACGGACACCGGCACCATCAACGATCTTATTTACCGGAGTAACCCTTATGTCGCCTGAAGTGGTTGAACCAGATCCTGATACCTTCGCCTCGCTTGCACGTTACCGCCAGATTGTTTCGCAACTGAGCTCCAACGACGCCCCCAGCGCTACGGTGCCGCTTAATGGCGCGGACCCTGCCGCGGTCGCCACCGCATTGGAACTCGCGCCGTGCCTCCGGGTGCCCCGTGACATCGTCACAGTTTTCTGCAGCTTCAGTCTAGGGCATCGCCTGGTCCCAGTCGCGTGCCGGGACAGCCATGGCCTAATGCGATGGCCGACGATCGACGCGCACCTGACTGATGACGATCTCCGAGACGTGGCAGACGGCAACCAACGCCGTGACATTGCTGATTCGCTCCGGATCTGGGCTTCGGTGGTCGAACAACCGCTGGGCCAATGCAACGCCAACGGCTGGATCGGCGGCCGTTTTGTTCGCGATGAACTGGGACAAGCCCAAATGCTTTGGCCGATACTTCATCCGGCGTTCTCGTCGACTGCATTTGCCGAGCCTTCCAGCTTGTTTCGCGCCCTCAATATCGCGGTGGACGCCGAAGCATGAGCACGGTGGCATCCCCGATGGCAGCGGATACCGCCATTTCGTGGGCGGCGGCGGCCGAAAGCTTGGCTGCGGTTGGCTCGACGGGGCGCCTGATTAGCGAGACGGAATTTGCCGCGGTCTATGCCGCAGCTGACTTCGCCGCAGAGTTCGAGATGTGGATGGATACGTCGGTCACGATCAACTGGTCGCTGCTTGGCGTCACGGAAGACGATTCCGCACAGTTGGCCTTCACCGGATTCACTAAATGCCTGCGCGACTGGTTAATCAGACGGGCAAATCCAGTCGCTTTCGTGTTCGCTCACGAACTCGGCCCGGTTGTCGGTTTGCATTCTCACGTTAATGTCTATGTTGCCGGTGAGCGCCAACGCGTGCAATTCCGTCATTGGGTCCGCGACTGGAGCGATCACGTTGCCGGCCGGCATGTCCCCCGCGCGGTCCGCGTCGCCGGCCCGCGCGTATCAGAGCCGTGGCTGCACTGGCTTCGTTTCTGTTATTTGATGAAGGGTTACGACCGGGATTGTGTAGTACAGTCCGGTCGCGTCTCGCCGGATGGCCAGGACGTCCGCCTTGGTGATCTCATCCCGTTTGCGTGGATCAACCCCGGCAACTTCGGCTTAAAAAAGCGAGTTGGTGCATCGCGGAGCCTGGGCCCGGATCGCCGGTCTTTCGGTGCGCCCACCGGCTTCGACTACCTGCTCGACCAACCCAGGCTCGATCCAGCGATTAACACTTGGCTAAGTTTGCCAGCACAAGGTGGAAACTTGGCTAAGCGGACCAAATCTTTCCGGTCAAAGTATGAGGACGGTGCCCGTGACGTCCGGACACTGTATGGCCCCGAGTTCTTCGAACGTGTCACCGGCTGCTCGCCCAGCGTTGGGAAGTGCATGGTCGATGATGATATCGACCGCGACTGGCTGGCATCCATCGAGATCTGATCAACGTTCCTGCGCATCGGCAGGCCGGTGCGAATGATCAAGATGCCCGCCGCGTCTAGCTGCGGGCATTTTTCGTGGCCGGCACCGGTTTCGCGCTCGAGGGTATCACCGCGGCCGTCACAAACCACAAGCCGAAATATCGGCTGAAAGCGGACAGGATCGATTTTGCGCCGTCCGACAAGTTATGCAAGCTGACCCCAACATTAGCCGGTTAGCCTAAAAAGCCCTTTGGCGGCTACTATTCTGCATTGAATGAGAACGGTGACGTATCTGCAATCGACGAAGGATTGCAGGCGACCGGTTGTAAGTTGTTGCGTTCATTTAGAGATT
>JAIEPP010000220.1 GCA_019748335.1 Xanthobacteraceae bacterium | reverse complement strand
CGAAATCATGGTCGACGCCAACCAGGCCTTTACCGTCGGCGAAGCCATCCGCCGCGCCCGCCAGTACGAGCCGCTCGACCTCGCCTGGTTCGAGGAGCCGCTGCCGGCGGAAGACCTCGGCGGACATATTCGCCTGGCGGCATCGACGTCGCTGCCAATCGCGGTCGGTGAGTCCATTTATCATCCGAGCCACTTCCGGGAATACCTGCAACGCGACGCCTGCGCGATCGTGCAGGCCGACGTTGCGCGCATCGGCGGCATCACGCCGTGGCTCAAGGTCGCGCACCTTGCCGAAACCTTCAACGTTCCGATCTGCCCGCATTTCCTGATGGAGCTGCACGTCTCGCTCTGCGCGGCGGTGCCGAACGCCGCCTGGGTGGAATGGATTCCGCAGCTCGACGACATCACCACCAGCCGCCTCACCATCGAGAACGGACGGGCAAAGCCGTCGTCCGAACCCGGCCTCGGCATCGCCTGGGACTGGAAGACGATCGCCAAGCTGCAGGCATTCACGCCGATTGTCCTGAACGCGTGACCGCGCCTCTCAGGTCAGCGCGCTCTTGAGATCGAAGCCGGCGTCGGCCGCCTGCTCCGGCGTGATCGAGCCGTGGGCGGCGAGCAGGCGCCGGCCGAACATGTGGTCGCCGGCGCGGTTGACGGATTCGATGCCGAGCAGCCGCCCGGCCTTGTAACAGAAGGCAGAGAACGCGCCCGCGCTGCGATCGCCGCGCACCACGACCTGATCATAGC
Source organism: Xanthobacteraceae bacterium (assembly GCA_019748335.1). Classification (GTDB taxonomy): domain Bacteria; phylum Pseudomonadota; class Alphaproteobacteria; order Rhizobiales; family Xanthobacteraceae; genus Bradyrhizobium. Next base: position 6,906 of record JAIEPP010000220.1, on the reverse strand, counting down.
CGGTGGTCAGCCCCACCATCTGCAATTTGTCGGGCCCTTGATCGCTCCAGAACCACGGCAGGCCGTCATAGGGCTTGGCGTCACCGGTCAGCCGGGCGGCGACGCAGCGCGCATGGTCGGTAGCGTTCTGCACCGACTCCAGCCGCAGCGAGCCACCGAAACGCGGGCTCGCATACAGCGCGCAGTCGCCGATTGCCGAGATGTTCGGATCGGCGGTCAATAAAAATTCGTCGACGATGATGCCGGCCGCCACCGGCAGGCCAGCCTCCGCCGCCAGTTCGACATTGGGCAATACGCCGACGCCGACCACCACCAGATCGGCCGGCAGATGCCGGCCGTCGCTCAGACTGACGCCGGTCACCTTGCCGCCGTCGTTCTCGATGCTGGTGACCTGCACGCCGAAATGAATGCGGATGCCCGCCGCGGTGTGCCGCGATTGCGAGAATTCGGAAATTTCCGCGGTCACCGCGCGCGCCATCACCCGCGCCGCAAGTTCGACCACGTCGACTTCAAGGCCCTTGGCCCGCGCGGTCGCGGCGAATTCCAGCCCGATGAAGCCGGCGCCGATCACGATGACGCGCTGGCTGGAGGCAATCAGGCTGCGCAACGTCTCGCTGTCGTCGAGCGTCCGCAAGTAACGCACGCGATCGAGATTGGCGTTGGGAATGTCGAGCAGGCGATTGCGCGCTCCGGTCGCCAGCACCAGATGGCCGTAGTCGAGCGACGCGCCCGACGCGAGCGTCACCTTCCGCGCCGCGCGGTCGATCACGGTGGCACGATCGGCGATCAGTTCGATCTTCTGGTCGTGATAGAATTTTTCCGGCCGGAACATCAGCGTATCCGGTCCGCCGGTTCCCTTCAGATAGGCCTTGGACAACGGCGGGCGTTGGTACGGCAGATGGTTTTCGTCGTTGACCAGCGCAATGCGTTCGGCAAAGCCGTTCTGCCGCAGCGAGGCTGCAAGCTGAAAGCCGGCATGGCCGGCGCCGGCGATGATGACCGATGCTGAGCTCATCGCGACGACCCAACTGCAAAGGCACAGCAATGACCCATGTCGACAACTCTCTGCTGATCTCGGCTTGCCCGTCCGATCGCTGAACAGCGGCGCTCGTGTCCGCGTCCCAGGCGATGACGAGCCCCATCTGGCCTCAAGGTTCGACGAGACGCAAGGGCATCTCCGACCAAAAGCAAGGTAATTTTGCCAACGATGCCGGGGATTGTCACCTCCTGCCTTCTGCGATCTAAATGCCCGGCCCCACCTGCAGCCGAGGCCTCACCATGCCGTCTTCTGATCATACCGCAGCCGTCACCGACCCCGCTTTGCTCAAGATCAAAGGCCCGATCGCCACGATCACGCTGAATCGGCCCGCGGCCTTCAACTCGATCGACCTTTCGATCGCGAAAAAGCTCGAACAGCTCGGCGCCGAGGTCGAGGGCAATGACGACATCAGGGTGCTGGTGATCGAGGGCGAAGGCCGCGCCTTCTCCGCCGGCGGCGACCTTCAGACCATCGGCGCCGCGGCTGCTGCTGACAATATCGCGCCCGTGGTCGGAGAATTGCTGAAGCATTATCACGCCTTCATCGAGACGGTGCGGCGGATGCCGAAGATCGTGCTGTCGAGCGTCAACGGCTCGGCGGCCGGCGCCGGCATGGGGCTCGCGTTCGTCACCGACCTCTGCATCGCCGCCGACGACGCCCGCTTCACTCCGGCCTATGCCAAGATCGGCGTGTCACCGGACGGCGGCAGCACGGTCGGCATCGTCGGGACCGTCGGCACCCGTCGCGCGCTGCAGCTGTTTCTGGCGGAAGACAGTTTTACCGCGCAGCAAGCCTACGAGTGGGGCCTGGTCGCGCGGGTGGTGCCCGCGGCGGAGCTGAAGGCCGAGACGCAAAAATTCGCCGAACGGCTGGCGCAGAACCCGCCGGCCGCCATCGCCGGCACCAAATCGCTGGTCTACCAGGCCGCGGTGACGTCGACCAAAGCGCAACTCGATGCCGAGGAAGCCAAGATCATCGACGCGATGCACACCGATGATTTTCGCGTGGCAGTGAAGAAATTCACCAGCAAGGGGAAATGAGTCTCGTGCAATTTGGCTGTCGTCCCTCCGAACGCAGGGACGACAGGTACTACGTGTTCGGGCAGATATAACCCGTTCCCGCCGGCGACTTGAAGCAGCCCACCGATTCCGGGATCACCTGCTTCGGCAGCCACAGTACCACCTTCGGGAAATAGATCGTGAAGGTGATCGTGACCAGAAACACGACATAGATCGGCAGCGCTGCGCGTAACGCTTTTGAAAATGGCACGCCGACGAATTTCGACGCCATCAGCAGCACCAGCCCGTAAGGCGGCGTGATCAGCCCGAAGGCGAGCGTTGCGATCAGCACCACGCCCATGTGCACGCCGTTGATGTCGCCGGCCTGCGTCAGCGTGTTCACCAGCGGCATGAAGATGATGATGGTCGGCACCGGCTCGATGAAATCGCCCACGACCGTGAACAGCAGCACCAGCAACAGCATCATCAGATGCGGATCGTTGCCGGCCATCGACGTGATCCAGTCGGCGATCACAGCGGCGCCGCGCAGATAGGCCAGCATCCAGCCAAAGGCGTTGGCGGCGCCGATGGTGATCAGCGGCAGCGAAAAGATCAGCCCGGCGAGGCAGAAATCGTAGGGGATATTCCTGAAATGCTTGCGGTTGAGCGCGGGGATCACCACCACGATGATCCAGATCACGGCAACCACGCCGGCTTCGGTCGGCGTAAAATAGCCGGTCAGGATGCCGCCGAGCAGGATCACCGGGATCATCAGCGGCAGCGCCGCGTCGCCGGCGGCGAACATGACCTGGCGCAGCGGCGCACGCGGCTTGCGCATGCCGGCGGGGCCGAAGAAATAGCAATAGATCATCAGGCCGAAGCCGATCATCAGCCCCGGCACCACGCCGGCCATGAACAGCCCGGCGATCGAGACGTTACCGACCGCGCCATAGACCACGGCCGTAATGCTCGGCGGCACCAATGCTGCGATGGTGGAGGCGGACGCGATGATCGCGGCGATGAAGGCGGGGCTGTAGCCTTCCCGCTTCATCGGACCGCCCAGCGCGCGGCTCATCACGGCGACGTCGGCGGTGGTGGATCCCGACATTTCCGAGAAGAACATCGAGAACACCACGACGACCTGGGACAGCCCGCCCCTGATGTGCCCGACCAGCGACAATGACAGATTGGCTATTCGCACCACCACGTTGGCCGAACTCATGAGCTCGCCGACCAGAAGGAAGAACGGGATCGCCAGCAGCGCCTCGGAATCGACGCCGTCGAACACCTTCTGGATGATCGCCGCCAGCGACACATCGGTCAGCATGGCGCCGACGAACACGCCGGCCAGCAGCGAGAACGGCACCGGTACGCCGAGATAGCCGAAGAACAGGAAGCAGAACGTCATCAGTCCGAGAATGACAGGTGCGCTCACGGCAACGCCCTCGTCTCGGGCTTGATAACAACCGGCGGAATATCGCGGTCTTCCTCAGGCGGTTCGGGATGATCGAACCCGTTCCTGATGCCGTTGACCAGTTGTTCCACCGTGAACAAGGCGATCAACGCGCCGGCAAACGGGATCGCCGCATAGAGCGAGGCGATCGGCGTCCCCGACGGCAGCCGGAAGCTGCCGAAGCCCCTGATATAATTGATGTAGCCAAAATAGATCAGGCAGGCTGACACGCCGAGCACGACGATGCGGATGATGATCTCGACGATCATACGCGGCGTGCCGTGCATCGCATCCGAGATCGCCGTCAGATAAAGATGATCGTTGCGGCGGGTAGCGACAGCAGCCCCGATGAAGATCGCATAGATGAACAGCGTCGAGGTCGCTTCCTGCAGCCACAGCCAGGGGTGGCCAATGGTTCGCGTGACGATGTCAGCCGTCACCGACAGCGAAAACCCGAAGCACAGCACGCCGCAGACGATCATCAGGGCGAGTTCGAGCCGGTCGAACGCCTGCCATTTCAGATGACGCTGTCGCTGCAGCACCAGTTTGTCGGCGATAGCCATCGTCGGATTCCTGAAGGCTGCGGAACGTGAAACCCTCATCCTGAGGAGCGGCCTCTCGGCCGCGTCTCGAAGGATGAGCCCCGGTTGGCGGCCTCATGGTTCGAGACGCGCGCGAAGAGCGCGCGCCTCACCATGAGGAACTTAGTTGATCCCGCGGATCAGGTTCTTGATCTTCTCAGCGTGCGGGCCGAGCTCCTTGGCGAGCTTGTCGAGATAGGGATCGGAGATCGCCGCAAAACCCTTCTTGTCCACGTCCTCGACGATCTTGACGCCGTAGCCCTTGAGTTTGGCGGCCGCCGCCTTTTCCAGTTCGAAGGCCTTGGCGGGCTCCTTGGCGCTGACTTCAGCCGCTGCGGTCTTGACCCACTGCTTCTGGTCCGCCGAGAGGCTCTGCCACAGTCTGTCGCTGACGAACAGCAGCGCGTTGTTGGCTTCGTGCTCGGTCATCGACAGCACCGGCGCCACTTCGTAATGCTTGTTGACGAGATAGACATTGACGCTGTTCTCGGCGGCATCCATCACGCCGGTCTGCAACGAGGTGTAGACGCTGCCGAACGGCATGTGCACGGTCTGGGCGCCATAGGCCGGGAAGATCGCATCCTCGGTCGCCGTGGCCTGGACCCGGATCTTGATCCCCTTCATGTCGCCAACGTTATGGATTTCCTTCTTGCTGTAGATGCTGCGCACGCCCTGCGAGCCGGTGGCGATGACGTGCAGGCCCTGCGTGGTCTCGTCGATCATGGCGGTGATCGCGTCGATCACCTGCTGGTTGGCCAGCGACTTGACCAGGTGATCGGAGCTGCGGAACAGGAAGTGCAGCGACATCACGCCGGCCTGCGGCGAGATCGTAGCGGTGTTTGCCGACGAGACGATGGCGAAGTCGATATCGCCGGATTTCACCAGCTGCAGAAGCTGCGGCTCCTGGCCGAGCTGCGCGCCCGGATATTGATCGACCAGCATCGCGCCCTTGCTCAATTCCTTGAGCTTGGCCGAAAACATGTCGTACGCAACGCTGTAGCCGGTATTGAGCTGCTGATCGTGGGCGAAACGATAGTGCTTCGCCTCCTGGGCGCCGGCACTGGCGGCAAACATGATGGCCGCTGCTGCGACCGCCGCACCCATAAATGTCCTTCGATTGGCCAACGCGCCCTCCCCTGTTTTGGTTTTCCCGATCATCCCATCAAGGCCGCGAGATTGTCAATAAAGTAACGGCCTTTCGGGTCGATGCAGCAATAGATCGGCCCGGAGGCGTCGGATTATCAACAATTGCGCCCGGGAGCCTACTTGATCGCCCGGATCAGGTCCTTGACCTTCTCGGCGTGGGGCCCGAGCTCCTTGGCGAGCTTGTCGAGATAGGGATCGGCTACCGCGACGAAGCCGGACTTGTCGACATCGGTGACGACCTTGACGCCGATCGCCTTCAGCTTGTCCTGCGACTGATGCTCGAGCTCGATCGCCTTGGCGGGCTGGTTCTTGTTGACCTCGTCGGCGGCGGCCTGCACCCAGCCCTGCTGTTCCGGCGAGAGGCTGTTCCAAAGCTTATCGCTGACCCAGATCAGGTTGTTGTTGGCCTCGTGTTCAGTCATCGACAGCACGGGTGCGACTTCATAATGCTTGTTGGCGTGATAGACGTTGACGCCGTTTTCCGCGACGTCGATCACGCCGGTCTGCAGCGAGGTATAGACGCTGCCGAACGGCATATGCACGATCTGGGCGCCGTAGGCGGGAAACATGGTGTCCTCGGTGGGCGTTGCCTGCACGCGCACCTTGAGACCTTTCATGTCGTCGACCTTCTTGATCTCGCGTTTGGAATACATGTTGCGCAGACCAAGCGTCGACAGCGCGATGACGCGGGCGCCCTGCACGGTGTCCGCGATCATCGCCTTCATGGCCTTGGCCACTTCCGGATCCGCCATCGCCTTGATCAGATGCGCCTCGGAGCGGAACAGGAAGTGCATCGACATCACTCCGGCCTGCGGCGACAGCGTCGCGGCATTGGCGGATGACGAGATGCAGAACTCGACATCGCCTGATTTGACCAGCTGCAGCACCTGCGGCTCCTGTCCGAGCTGCGCGCCCGGATACTGGTCGATCAGCATGGTGCCCTTGCTCAACGCCTTCAGCTTGTCGCTGAAGATATCGCCGACGATTCCGTAACCGGTCGTCTTCGGTTGATCGTAGGCGAAGCGATAATGCTTCGCATCCTGTGCACCGGCACTTGCGGTCGTCACCAGGAGCGCGGCCACGACCGCACCAAGAACGCTTTTCAGCCTGCTCATCGTCTCCCCCTGCGATTTTTGATGTATTTTTCTTTTGATCATCCCATCGGGCTCGTTCGATTGTCAATCGAACAAGGAGTGACGCATGTGCGAGATGGGAGGACGGTTGTCGTTCGGAAGTGTGGTGGCTGCATTCACACGGACGTTATCGTCCGCGAAAGCGGACGATCCAGTACGCCGCGACTTTTCGGCTGTAACTCAGCGTCTCTGGAATACTGGATGCCCGCCTGCGCGGGCATGACACCAAGAAGCCTATTTCCCCTCGCCGCGCATGAAATCGAAGTCGCAGCCTTCGTCGGCCTGCAAAATAGTCTCGTTGAACAGATGCGCGTAGCCGCGCCTGGCCCAGTCCGGCGTCGTTGGCGGCGCCAGCGCCGCCTGGCGCTTTTGCAGTTCGGCATCGTCGATCAGAAGATCGATGCTGCGCCTGGCGACATCCAGGCGGATCATGTCGCCGTTCCTGACCAGCGCCAGCGGACCGCCGACGGCGGATTCCGGTGTGATGTGCAGCACGATGGTGCCAAAGGCCGTGCCGCTCATGCGCGCGTCGGATATCCGCACCATGTCCTTCACG
>JAIEPP010000294.1 GCA_019748335.1 Xanthobacteraceae bacterium | reverse complement strand
GAGACGAAGCGCGCGGCGAGCCCCAGGTGACGGAAGATATGGATCAGGAGCCACGCCGAGTCGCGGCACGAACCGGAACCGCAGGACAGCGTCTCTTCCGGCGTCTGGATGCCCGGCTCCATGCGGATGACGTAACTGATCTTTTTCTGCAGTTCTGCATTGAGCGCGACCAGGAAGTCGACGGTGCTGTCGGCCTCGCGCGGAATGTCCTTCAGGTAGGCGGCAAACTTCGGCCCCTGATCCGAGGTCTCCAGATAGGGTGCCAGTTCGGTCTTGAGATCGCTGGTGTACTGGAACGGAAAGCTGGATGCGTAACCCTCGACGAAGAAGTCGAACGGATTGACCACCGTCATCTGCGCGGTGAAATCGACCTCGACCTTGAGCTCGGTGGCCTTCTCCGGGAAGACGAAGCGCGCCAGCCAGTTGCCCTGCGGGTCCTGCTGCCAGTTCACGAAATGATTGGCTGGCGTCACCTTGAGCGAATAGCTCAGGATTGGCGTCCGCGTATGCGGCGCCGGGCGCAGGCGAATGGTTTGCGGGCCGAGATCGATCGGTCGGTCGTATTTGTAGTGCGTAACGTGATGTAGCGCGACGAAGATCGACACAGACCGAAAACTCCAGCAGCTTTTTTAAGCAGAACACTGGTTCCGGTACGGATCAAGCATTAACAACGGGCAGCGGGTGCCTACCCCGCAGGCTTAAGCTCCCGTAGTTCCACCGTCATTGCGAGGAGCGGCAGCGACGAAGCAATCCATGGCTGCGAACGCGGCGCGATGGATTGCTTCGCTACGCTCGCAATGACGGCCATTGCGGACGCCGGGCAATCAATCACATCGTCGCGCCGAGCACCCAGGGCGCGAACTCGGCGCCGCCGAAATCGAAGCTCTCGCTCTTGGTCGGCTGGCCCGAGGCGGTCTTCAGCATCAGTTCGAAAATGCGCTGGCCGCATTGCTGCACATTCTCCTCGCCGTCGAGGATGGTGCCGCAATTGACGTCCATGTCGTCTTCCATGCGCTTGTACATTGGCGTGTTGGTCGCAAGCTTGATCGAGGGCGCGGGCTTGCAGCCGAACACGCTGCCGCGGCCGGTGGTGAAGCAGACGAGGTTGGCGCCACCAGCCACCTGCCCGGTCGCCGCGACCGGGTCGTAGCCCGGCGTGTCCATGAACACGAAACCCTTCTTGGTGACGGCTTCGGCGTAGTTGAGCACGTCGACCAGATTGGTGCTGCCGGCCTTCGCCATCGCGCCCAGCGATTTTTCCAGGATGGTGGTGAGGCCGCCGGCCTTGTTGCCGGGGCTCGGATTGGCGTTCATCTCGGCGCCTTCGCGCGCCGTGTATTCTTCCCACCAGCGCATCAGGCCCACGAGTTTTTCGCCGACCTCGCGGCTGACCGCGCGCCGGGTCAGGAGATGTTCGGCGCCGTAGGTTTCCGGGGTCTCGGAGAGGATCACCGTGCCGCCGTGGCGAACCAAAAGGTCGCTCGCCGCACCCAGCGCCGGATTGGCAGATACGCCGGAGTAACCGTCCGAGCCGCCGCATTGCAGCGCCACCGTCAACTCGCTCGCCGGTACCGGCTCGCGCCTGACTTTGTTCGCATCGGTCAGCGCCTCGCGCACGAAGGCGACGCCGGCTTCCACCGTCTTGCGGGTGCCGCCGACTTCCTGGATGTCCATCGCGCGCAGGCGACCGGCGAGTTTCTGCTCCTGCATCAACCCGCCGATCTGATTAACCTCGCAGCCGAGCCCGAGCACGACGACAGCGGAGAAGTTTGCATGCCGCGCATAACCGCCGAGCGTTCGGCGAAGCAATGCCAGCGGCTCGTCCTGGGTCATGCCGCAACCGGTCTTGTGGGTCAGCGCCACCACGCCGTCGACGTTGGGAAAATCGGCCAGCGGATTGTCGCCGGTGAACGGATTCTTCTTGAAGATATCGGCGACCATGCCGGCGACATGGGCGCTGCAATTCACCGAGGTAAGGATGCCGATATAGTTGCGGGTCGCCACCCGGCCGTCGGAACGGCGGATGCCGTCGAAGGTCGCGGGCAGATCGAAATTCGGCGTCGGCGTGACGTCGACGCCATAGGCATAATCCTTGGTGAAATCGCCCATGCCGCAGTTTTGCGTATGCACGTGCTGGCCGGGCGAAATCGGTACCGTGGCAAAGCCGATGATCTGGCCGTAGCGGCGGATCGGCTCGCCCACTGCGATCGGCTTGATCGCGACCTTGTGGCCGGCGGGGATGCGCTCGATCGTGGTGACACCGTCGGCCACCACCATTCCCGGCGGCAGGCTCGAGCGCGCGATCAGCACGCCGTCGTCAGGATGCAGGCGGATGACGGGTGCCGGGGCCATGGGGTATCTCCTGTTGGTATTCTCCCGCCCCGCTCGTCGCGGGGCGAGAGAGATGAGCGCTTTAGGCCTTGCCGGCCGATTCCTTGCGGGTCTGGTTGACCTGCATCTTGGCGTAGGTCTGCATCAACCCGCTTTCGTTCGACAGCGTCACGAGCTTGAAGCCCATGTTGATCGCGCGCACCGCGCCCTCGGCGCCCGAGCAATGGATGCCGGGGTGGAGGCCACGCTTGCCGCATTCCTTGACGATCTTCTCGTAGATCTTGAGGATTTCCGGCTCGTCGCGGTCGAGCTTCGGCACCAGCCCGTAGGAGAAGCCGAGGTCGGAGGGACCGACGTAAACGCCGTTGATGCCCTCGACGTCGAGGATCGATTCCATGTTTTCGATCGCGGTCTTGGTCTCCATCATCGGCAGCAGCACGATCTCGTCGTTGGCGGTCTGCTGGTAGCTGCCGGCCGAACCGTACATGCCGGAGCGGATCGGGCCGTTGGAGCGAGTGCCCTTCGGCGGATATTTCGCGTACTGAACCAGATTCTCGGCTTCCTGCTTGGTGTTGATCATCGGGCAGATCACGCCATAGGCGCCGCCATCGAGCACCTTGCCGATGATGCCGGGCTCGTTCCAGGGAACGCGAACCATCGGCGTCACCGGGTGGCCGTTCATCGCCTGGAAGCACTGCACCATCGAGAGGTAATCCTGCACGCCGTGCTGCATGTCGACGGTGACGCTGTCGAAGCCGCATTGGGCGATGACTTCAGCCGAGAAGCCGGACGGGATCGCCAGCCAGGCGTTCACCACGGCCTTGCCCGAGGCCCATACTTTCTTGACGTTGTTGGTTGTCACTCTTCATTCCTCCTGTTGATGTCAGCTTGCCGTCATTGCGAGGCACACAAGCGACGAAGCGATCCAGCTGTGGCCTTGTGGATGGCTTCGCTGCGCCTGCAACGACGAATACTCTTCCAGCGAATATGGGAAACCTGCGTTCTCAGCGGCGAACCCCTGCACTCCCGCGCCGGTTTTGATGACCAGCTTGACCGGCACTTTGAGCTAAAAATCGCGTGCGTGTCTACCGCTTCGACGGCTTTTGCCAAATGATTGCAATCATTTGCCCGGTCGTTATGCATGCCGCCGGTAGCATCATGCATTTTTGCGTTCACTCCTCGTCTGCGGCGTTCCCCTCACCCGCCACCTCCATCGCCGCGAGGCTGCGCTCGAGCACGCCCAGCATGTCCTGCAATTCGGCGAGCTTGCGGGCGCCGAAGCGGCTGGTGATTTCGGCATAGATGGCTTCCGAGTTGGGGGCGACCGCTTCGATCAGCTTCAGGCCCTTGGGCGAGATCGACACCACGCCGCGGCGCAGATCGGCTTCGGCGGTCCGCCGCTCGATCAGCTGCCGCGCCTCGAGATCGCGGAGAATTCGCGACAGGCTCGGCCCGAGCAGGAACGCAACACGCGCCAGTTCGGTGACCTCGATGGTCTCCACCGCCGTCAGCGCGCGAAGAATCCGCCATTGCTGTTCGGTCAGGCCATGGTTGCGCAGAGAGGGGCGGAACTGCCGCATCACGGCTTCACGGGCCCGCAACAACGACATCGGCAGCGACCGGGAGAATTCCCGCATCGGCGCGTGGCGCGACCCGGCTGACTTCAAATGCGAGCCGTTCGGCGATTTCTTGCCTGCCATCGCTAGTCGTCCACCGTCAGGAACCATTGCTCGCGCGATAAAACTTTTGCATTGCAGCAAGCATTAAATCGGTTTGCCGGGATACCCTTAACATGTTAATCAAATTCCAGCACCTGCTTTTTGCTGAATGAACGGCGGACCCCAAGGCTCTTAAACAAGGCTCTTAAACAGGGCTCTTATAAGCAAGGCTCTTGTAAAAATGGCCCTCTCCAAAGACGAAATCCGCAGCGCCGCCGAACGGCTCGACCACGCCGAGAAGACGCGCAAGCAGGTTCGGCAGATTTCACTTGATCATCCCGCCATAACCATCGAGGACGCCTACGCTATTCAGAAGGTGTGGGTCGACATGAAGGTGGCCCGTGGCCGCGTGGTCAAGGGCCACAAGATCGGCCTGACTTCGAAAGCGATGCAGAGCGCCCTCAACATCGACGAGCCGGATTCCGGCATCCTGCTCGACGACATGTTCTTTGCCGATGGCGGCCTGGTGCCGACGGACCGTTTCATCGCCACCCGTGTCGAGGCTGAGCTTGCCTTCGTGATGAAGTCACGGCTGTCAGGGCCCAACTGCACGATGTTCGACGTGCTCAACGCCACCGATTTCGTGGTTCCGGCGCTCGAAATCCTCGACACCAGGGTCGAACGGGTCGATCCGCAGACCAAAGCCACCCGAAAGATCTTCGATACCATTGCCGACAACGCCGCCAATGCCGGAATCGTGCTCGGTGGCCGCCCGATCCGGCCCGGGGATGCCGACCTGCGCTGGATCGGCGCGCTCTGCTATCGCAACGGCCAGTTGGAAGAAACCGGGCTGGCGGCCGGGGTGCTCAATCACCCGGCCACCGCGGTGGCCTGGCTTGCCAACAAGATTGCCCCGAACGGGCTGGCGCTCGAAGCCGGGCAAGTGGTGCTGGCGGGATCGTTTATCCGTCCGATCGAGACCAAAAAGGGCGACACGATTCAGGCCGACTATGGCCCTTACGGCTCGGTGAGCTGCTACTTCGCCTGATGCATTAATAACCGCGGGAGTGATCGAACATGCCGCATTTCACCATTGAATATTCAGCCAATCTCGATGGCCGCGTCGACATGGGCGCCGTGGTTGAACTGGTGCGCAAGGAGGCGGTTGCGACCGGCATCTTCCCGCTTGGCGGCATCCGGGTCCGCGCCATCAAATGCGAGCACTACGCCATCGCCAACGGCGCTAACAACCTTGGCTTTCTCGACATGGTGCTGCGCCTCGGCGAGGGCCGCGACCTCCCGACCCGGCAAAAGGCCGGCGAACATATTTTCAAGGCCTTGTCGGTCTATCTTGATCCGGTCTTTGCGGACCTGAAGTTCGCGCTGTCGTTCGACATGCAGGTCAACGACAAGGAAACCAGCTGGAAACGCAACAACATCCACGAAGCTCTGAAAGTGGAGACTGCACATGGATAAAGCGACACCGAAGGACGCCTTCAAGGCCAACAGCAACCGCGCAGCCCCCCTGCTCGCCAGGTTAAAGAGCGAAGGCATCGGCCACATGATCGACGGCCAGACGGTGCCGTCGATCTCCGGCGAGACCTTTGAGACCAGGTCCCCGGTCGATGGCGCGGTGCTGGCCTCCGTCGCCCGCGGCAACGCCGAGGATATCGACCGCGCCGCGACGGCGGCGAGCCTCGCCTTCAAGGCCTGGCGCGACATGCCGGCGACGATGCGGAAGAAATTGCTGCACCGCGTCGCGGACGCCATCGAGGACCGCGCCGACGACATCGCGGTGCTGGAGTGCATCGACACCGGTCAGGCCCATCGCTTCATGGCCAAGGCGGCGGTCCGGGCCGCCGAGAATTTTCGCTTCTTCGCCGACAAATGCGCCGACGCCCGCGACGGGCTGAGCACCCCGAGCGACGAGCACTGGAACATCTCAACCCGGGTCCCGATCGGCCCGGTCGGCGTGATCACGCCGTGGAACACCCCGTTCATGCTGTCGACCTGGAAGATTGCGCCAGCGCTGGCCGCCGGCTGCACCGTCGTGCACAAGCCGGCCGAATGGTCGCCGGTCACCGCCGACCTCTTGGCCAAGCTCGCCAAGCAGGCCGGTCTTCCCGACGGCGTGCTCAACACCGTCCACGGGATCGGCGAGGAAGCCGGCAAGGCGCTGACCGAGCACCCCGCGATCAAGGCGATCGGCTTCGTCGGCGAAAGCGCGACCGGCTCCGCGATCATGGCGCAGGGCGCGCCGACCCTGAAGCGGGTCCATTTCGAGCTCGGCGGCAAGAACCCCGTGATCGTGTTCGACGACGCCGACCTCGACCGCGCGCTCGATGCGGTCGTGTTCATGATCTACTCGCTGAACGGCGAACGCTGCACTTCGTCGAGCCGGCTGCTGGTCCAGGCCGGCATTGCCGACAAGTTCATCGAGAAGCTGACCGCCCGGGTGAAGGCGCTCCGGGTCGGCCATCCCCTCGACCCCGCCACCGAAATCGGGCCGCTGATCCACGAGCGGCATCTGGCCAAGGTCTGCAGCTATTTCGAGGTCGCACAAAAGGACGGCGCCACCATCGCCGTCGGCGGCAAGCCGCATGACGGCCCCGGCGGCGGCCACTATGTGCAGCCGACGCTGGTTACCGGCGCCCACGCCAAGATGCGGGTGGCCCAGGAGGAAGTGTTCGGCCCGTTCCTGACCGTGATCCCGTTCAAAGACGAAAACGACGCCATCGAAATCGCCAACGGCGTGCAGTATGGCCTCACCGGCTATGTCTGGACCGGCGACATGGGCCGCGCGCTCCGCGTCGCCGACGCCCTGGAAGCCGGCATGATCTGGCTCAACTCCGAAAACGTCCGCCATCTGCCGACGCCGTTCGGCGGCATGAAATCATCCGGCATCGGCCGCGACGGCGGCGACTACTCGTTCGACTTCTACATGGAAACCAAGCACGTCTCGCTCGCGCGCGGGACGCACAAGATTCAGAAACTGGGGATTTAACACCCGTCATTCCGGGGCGACGCACAGCGTCGAGCCCGGAATCCATAACCACGATCGTGAGTATGGATTCCGGGCCTGCGCCAAGTGGCGCATCCCGGAGTGACGAGCTCAATCAAGGGAACGCCCATGCCGGTGCCGACGCACATCTTCGACCCGCCGTTCAACATCATCCGCTGCAGCCACGCCGTGCTCGACGTGGTCGACCTCGACAAGAGCCGCGCCTTCTACGAAAACACCGTCGGCCTCCACGTCGAGGACCGCGACGACAAGGCGGTCTATCTGCGCGGCAGCGAGGAGCATCAGCATCATTCCCTGGTGCTGCGCAAGGCAGATACCGCGGCCTGCAACCGGCTCGGCTTCAAGGTCGGCAACGACGGCGATCTCGACAAGGCCGCCAGCTTCTTTTCCGAAAACGGCATCACCTACGCCTTCGCCGAGCAGCCGTTCCAGGGCCGCACGTTGCAGTTCAGCGATCCCCAGGGCTTTCAGCTCGAATTGTATGCGTCGATGGAAAAGCGGCCGCATCTGCTGCGGCGCTACGACCTCTACAAGGGCTGTCACCCGCAGCGGCTCGATCATTTCAACGTATTTTCCCGCGAAGTGCAGAACACCGTCGACTTCTATGCGCGGCTCGGATTCCGGCTGACCGAATATGGCGAGGA
>JAIEPP010000369.1 GCA_019748335.1 Xanthobacteraceae bacterium | reverse complement strand
GTGACGATCGTCTCCAATGTCTCTGCCTCGACCGCGACCGTGATGCGGCCCGCCGCCTCGACAATTCGCAAAACGTGATGTCGGCGGCCTACGCCAAGGACGTCAGCGATCCGCAGTGGGCCGGCGATGCCGGCATCAAGGCGTTCGACGAGCTGCTGGCGAAATACCTGCCGGAGGTCAACCGCGTCGATGCTTCCGCGATGACCGGCTACAACATGGCGACCACCATGGTCGAGGTATTGAAGCGCTGCGGCGACAATCTGACGCGCGAGAACGTCATGAAGCAGGCCGCCTCCCTCAAGCAGTTCGCGCAAGGTGGCCTGCTGCCCGGCATCACGCTGACCACCGACGCCGACGACTTCCAGCCGATCGAACAGTTGCAACTGATGCAGTTCAAGGGCGAGCACTGGCAGTTGTTCGGCGACGTCATCAGCGGCGAACTCAGCAACTGATCTGATTTCGACCCGACGAAAGCACTGTCATGACCGACCGCCGTCCCCTGCTCCGCGCGATCTTCGACGCGGCCGTTGCCGCCGCGCATCCCGACGTCGTGCTGGCGGCGCATCTGCGTCCCGTGCCGAAAGGCCGGGTGATCTGCCTTGCCGCCGGCAAGGGCGCGGCGGCAATGGCGGCCGCCGCCGAGCGGCATTATCTCGACAAGCTCAAACTCGACCCCGCGCGCCTGGTCGGCATCGCCACCACCCGCCACGGCCACGGCGTGCCCACCCGCCGCATCCGCGTCGTCGAGGCCGGCCATCCCGTTCCTGACGAAGCCGGCCTCAAGGCCGCCGACGACACGCTGAGGCTCGCGGCCGAGGCAGCCGCAGACGATCTGCTGCTGGTGCTGCTGTCCGGCGGCGGTTCCGCGAACTGGATCGCGCCGGTCGAGGGCGTGTCATTCGCGCAGAAGCAGCAGGTCAACCGCGCACTGCTGCGCTCGGGCGCGCCGATCGGCGAGATGAATGTCGTCCGCAAACATCTGTCGCGGATCAAGGGCGGCAGGCTGGCCCGTGCCGGCCAGCGCGGCGAGATCGTCACGCTGGCGATATCGGACGTGCCGCACGACGATCCCTCGGCGATCGCCTCGGGCCCGACGGTGCCGGATCCCACCACGCTGGCGGACGCCCGCGCGCTGGTCGCACGATATGATCTCGCGGTCGACGACGCCGTTCGACGCGCACTGGACGATCCCGGAAATGAGAGCTGCAAGCCCGGCGATCCCGCCTTCGCCCGCGCGCAGTTCGAGCTGATCGCGCGGCCAAAGGCTTCCCTCGAAGCCGCAATCAGGGTCGCAAAAGACGCCGGCTACGAGATCATCGAACTCGGCGCCGATCTCGAAGGCGAGGCGCGCGAGGTGGCGGCCGAGCACGCGCGGCTGGCGCTGAAAGCGCGCAGCGAAGGCAGGCGCACCGCGATCCTGTCGGGCGGCGAACTGACCGTGACCGTGCGCGGCAACGGCCGCGGCGGCCCCAACCAGGAATACGCGCTGGCGCTGGCGGATCTCCTGAAGGATACGCCCGATGTCGCGGCGCTGGCGGCCGATACCGACGGCGCCGACGGCGGCGCCGGCAACGCCACCGATCCGGCCGGCGCCGTGATTGATCACGCGACGTTTGCAAGGATGAAGTCGCTCGGGCTGCAGCCTGCGGCGTATCTGGCCAACAACGACGCGTCGGCGTTTTTCGAGGCCACCGGCGATTTGCTGCTGACGGGACCGACGCTGACGAACGTGAATGACGTCAGGGTGATTTTAGTGGAGTGACAGTCCCTCATGGTGAGGAGCGCGTCACGCAGGCAAGTCTACGTAGACTGCATAAACTTGGCTACGCTGGCGCGTCTCCGGACGATGCGTTGCATCGCCGGACGAACCATGAGGCCCCACTGCCGATGCCGCCATCCTTCGAGACGCCGCTTCGCGGCTCCTCAGGATGAGGACCTGTTCAAAACTCCATCGCGATCTTCGACAGCATTTCCAGGAGCGCGGTGTGGTTCGCCGGCCCCAGCAGTTCGATCAGCCGCGCCTCGTGCTTGCTGGCGACCAGTTTCTTGGCGCGCGCCAGCACGGCGCGGCCCTTGTCGGTCAGCACAAGGATATGGGAGCGGCGGTCGTTGGCCGAACGCATCCGCGCGCAGAGGTCGCGGCTTTCGAGGCCGTCGAGCATCGCCACGAAATTCGGCCGGAGGATGCCGAGCGTGTTGGCGATCTCGGTCTGGTTGCGGCCCGGATTCTTGTCGAGCAGCAGCAGCACCGAGAACTGCGCCGGCGTCAGCTGCAGCGGCGCGACGCAGCGCAGAAAATCCTCGAATACCTTCAATTGGGCGCGCTTGAGCGAATAGCCGAGCAGTTCGGACAACTCGCCCAGTTGCAGCGCGGCCCCCTCCGCCGCGGCCTCGACTGCCTCCTTGCCGTTGGAGCGGGCAGGCTTGATGGCGTCGGTGGCGGCCTTGTCGGTAGCGGCTTTGGAAACTGTCATCGCTCGCGGCTCGCAATCCCGGTAAAAGGTCCCGCCGGTGATCCGGGCCTTGATGTTATAATTGATAATTGTTATCCACTATATCAAATATCGGCGGTTTTCAACCGCCGAGATCGTATGGCCGGCTGATCGCGCAAGGTCGCGGCCTGATCGACGCCTGAGGGGGAGCGCCAGGTCTTGAATACGACGATCATGCTGTTCCTGCTGCAGGACGGCATCACCAATGGCGCGATCTATGCGTTGCTCGGGCTTGCCCTGGTTCTGGTGTTCGCGGTCACCCGCGTCATCCTGATCCCGCAGGGCGAATTCGTCACCTATGGCGCGCTGAGCTACGCCATGCTGGCGACCGGCCAGGTACCGGGCACGGCGCGGCTGGCGGTCGCGATGGGTGTGGTCGCGTTCGGCCTCGATCTGTTTGCCGCGCGGAAGGCGCTACGCCCATGGCCGATGGCGCGCGCGTTTGCCGTCAACATCGTCTTTCCTGCGGCGCTCCTCGCACTGACCTATGCTCTCGCCGGTCCCAAGACTCCGATCGCGGTCAATATCGCGCTGGCGCTGCTGATCGTGGCGGCGATCGGACTGTTTCTGTATCGCATCGCGTTCCAGCCGCTGGCACACACCTCGGTGCTGGTGCTGCTGATCGCCTCCGTCGGCTGCCACCTCGCGCTGCAAGGCCTCGGCCTGGTGTTCTTCGGCGCCGAGGGTTTGCGAGGTCCGGCGCTGTCGAGTGCCGCGCTGACGATCGGACCGTTGCGCTTTACCGGCCAGAGCCTCGCGGTCTATGGCCTGACCATCGCCTTCATCATCGGGCTGTGGCTGTTCTTCGGCTTCACGCTGATGGGCAAGGCGCTGCGCGCCACCGCCGTCAACCGGCTCGGCGCGCGCCTGGTCGGCATCCGCACCACGCTGTCCGGACAGATCGCCTTCCTGCTTGCGTCGGTGATCGGCGCGATCTCGGGAATCCTGATCGTCCCGATCACGACGCTCTATTACGACACCGGTTTTCTGATCGGCCTGAAGGGTTTTATCGCCGCCATCATCGGCGGTCTCGTCAGCTATCCCCTCACCGCGGTCGCCGCGCTGCTGGTCGGCTGCGTCGAAGCCTTCTCGTCGTTCTATGCCAGCAATTTCAAGGAGGTCATCGTCTTCACGCTGATCCTTCCCGTGCTGGTGCTGCGTTCGCTCGCAGCACCCGCGGTCGAGGAAGAGAAGGACTGAGGCGATGGCGCAGCGGCTTCCCCTCGTGATCTTCGCCATCGTGATGGCGGCGATCCCCTTTGTCCCCGGCGTGCCGCCGTTCTGGATCGTGCTCTTGGACAATATCGGCCTCGCCGCGCTGGTGGCGATGGGGCTGGTGATCCTCACCGGCGTCGGCGGCTTGACCTCGTTCGGCCAGGCCGCCTTCTGCGGCTTCGGCGCCTACACCACGGCGGTACTGACGACGGCCTACGGCGTCTCGCCCTGGCTGACGCTGCCGCTGTCGCTGCTGGTCAGCGGCATTGCGGCGGTGCTGCTCGGCATCGTCACCGTGCGGCTGTCGGGCCATTATCTGCCGCTCGGCACCATCGCCTGGGGCATCGGGCTGTTTTACCTGTTCAGCAAGCTGGAATTCCTCGGCCGCAACGACGGCATTCAGGGGATTCCGCCGCTGTCGATCGGCTCGCTGAAAATGCTGAGCCCAGGCACGATCTATTACGCGATCTGGATCGCCGTGCTGGTCTCGGCGCTGCTGACCATGAACCTTCTGGACTCCCGCACCGGCCGCGCCATCCGCGCGCTGCGGCGCGGGCATATCGCGGGCGAAGCTTTTGGCGTGCAGACGCCGCGCGCCAAGCTGCTGGTGTTCATCTATGCGGCGGTGCTGGCCGGACTGTCCGGCTGGCTCTACGCGCATTTCCAGCGGGCCGCCAACCCGACGCCGTTCGGCGCGCAGGCCGGCATCGAATATCTGTTCATCGCGGTGGTCGGTGGCGCCGGCTATGTCTGGGGCGGCGTGCTCGGCGCCGGGATCGTCGTGATCCTGAAGGAGGTTCTGCAAAGCTACCTGCCCTATATTTTCGGTGGCCAGAGCCAGCTCGAAACCATCGTGTTCGGCATCCTGCTGGTCGGCCTGTTGCAACTGGCGCCGACCGGCGTCTGGCCGTGGTTGATGGCGCGGCTGCCGCTGAAGCCGGCCCGCAAGATCCCCGACACCTCGCTCAAGCTGCCCGCCCGCGTACGCGCGGCGAATACGCCGTCGGTGCTGCTGCATATCGAAAACGCACGAAAGCAATTCGGCGGCGTGATCGCCGTCAACGACGTCTCGTTCGACGTCCAGGCCCGCGAGATCGTCGCTCTGATCGGCCCCAACGGCGCCGGCAAGAGCACCACCTTCAACCTGATCACCGGCGTACTCACTTCGACCAGCGGCACGATCTCGGTGCTCGGCAAGAAGGTCGACAACGCACCGCCGCAGGAGGTCGTCAAACTCGGCGTCTCCAGGACGTTCCAGCACGTCAAGCTGGTGCCCGACATGACGGTGCTGGAGAACGTCGCGATCGGCGCGCATCTGCGCGGCCACGCTGGCGCGATCTCCAGCATGTTTCGGTTCGACCGCGCCGACGAGGCGAAATTGCTGGCGGAAGCCGCGCGCCAGATCGAGCGCGTCGGCCTCGGCGACCAGATCGACCAGCTGGCGGGAAGCCTGTCGCTCGGCCAGCAGCGCATCGTCGAGATTGCGCGTGCGCTCTGCGTCGATCCGCTGTTGCTGCTGCTCGACGAGCCGGCCGCGGGCCTGCGCCACATGGAGAAGCAGCGGCTCGCCGCCCTGCTCCGTCAACTGCGCGACGGCGGCATGTCGGTGCTCTTGGTGGAGCACGACATGGGCTTTGTGATGGATCTCGCCGACCGCATCGTGGTGCTGGATTTCGGCACCAAGATCGCCGAAGGCACGCCCGCCGCGATCAAGTCCAATCCCGACGTGATCAAGGCCTATCTCGGAGCGACCGCATGAGCACGCTGCTGTCGGTTGCCGACGTCCATGTCGCCTACGGCAAGGTCGAAGCCGTGCGCGCGGTGTCGCTCGACGTCGCCGAGAACGAGATCGTCACCATCATCGGCGCCAACGGCGCCGGCAAGACCACGCTGCTGAACGCGATCATGGGAATCCTGCCGCTGAAAGGCCGCGCCAGCTTCGCCGGCGGCGACATGGCCGCGCTCGACATCGAGGATCGCGTCGCGGCCGGCCTCTGCCTGGTGCCCGAACATCGCGAATTGTTCAGCACCATGAATGTCGAGGACAATCTGCAGCTTGGTGCGTTCCGGATTGCGAAAGCGGTCGCGTTGAGATCGTTCGAGCGGGTCTACACGCTGTTTCCGCGCCTGAAGGAGCGGCGGAAGCAGCTGGCCGGCACGCTGTCCGGCGGCGAGCAGCAGATGCTGGCGATGGGCCGCGCGCTGATGGGAGCGCCAAAACTGCTGATGCTGGACGAGCCGAGTTTGGGTCTGGCGCCGATCATCGTCGCCGACATTTTTCGTACCATCGGCGAACTCCGCGCCGCAGGCGTTTCGGTGCTGCTGGTGGAACAGAACGCGCAGGCCGCGCTCAAAATCGCCGACCGCGCCTATGTGATGGAGCTTGGCGAGTTCATCCTGAACGGACCGGCCAGCGACATCGCCGCCAACAAGCGCGTCGCCGCGAGCTATCTCGGCTTCCAGCACGAGGGCGAAAGCGCGATTTAGGCTCTCCGGTCATATGCGTTCAAGCGTTCGCTGACGGATTCATCCACACCATCTCCCAAACATAGCCATCCGGGTCTTCGACGTGGCGGTTGTACATGAAGCCGAGGTCCTGCGCCGGGTTGGGATCGGCGCGACCGCCCGCCACCACCGCGCGAGCCAGCGTTGCATCGACGGCATCGCGGTCAACGACCGTAAGGGCGAACAGAGCCTGGCTGTCGCGGCGCGCGTCGCCGATCGGACGTTGGGTGAATTCGCGATATTGGCCGTGGGTCAGCAGCATCACGCCGATCGCTTCCGTGAACATCAGCGACGTCGAAGTTTCGCCGGAAAACTGGAGGTTCACCGTGCCACCAAGCGCCACATAGAACGCAGTCGACGCGGCGAGATCTCGTACGGGCAGGTTCACCAAAATCATCTTGGACATCGCCTTTCCTTCTAAAGCGTCTGGAGGCTACGCTGTTGCCTCGTCACACCAGCAATAGTCCGAATATATCTTGATATCAAGATACTTTATCGAAAGATAATCGACGATGGATCGCGCAGAAGTTGCCTCGAAACAATGGGCTCGTGAGCGCCCCGATATTCCGACGTTGCCGGTAGAAACTGTCGGTCGTCTGCTCGACGCCGCCGCGCGGGTGATACGCGATCACATGAACCCGTTGCTCGCAGAAGCGGGGCTGCAGGTTGGTGAGTTTGATGTCCTCACGCCGCTCAGGCGCTCCGGTGAGCCCTACATGCTTTCACCAACACAGCTCTACGAATTGGCAATGATCTCCTCTGGCGGCATGACCAACCGCCTGGATCGGTTGGAGCGCGCCGGGCTGGTTGAACGACGCCCCGATCCCAACGACCGACGTGGCAGGCAAATCGCGCTAACGACTGCCGGCAAGCGTGCGATAGACGATTTGATTGGCCCCATGGCGGCGTTAGAGGAGCAATTGATCTCTGTGCTGACACCTACGGAACAAAAGACTCTCAATGCTCTACTCAGGAAATTGCTTACGGGCCTCTAGCTCGTGGCACTTCAGGCTGTCCTCTCGCGTTCGATCAATGAGTCCTGATCCTGGCGCCATTCGTCGTCTTCCAACTTCACCCTTCCCTCCACGAGCGGGGTGAGGGAACGTCGTTCTCCCGCGCAAGCGGCGCATCCTAACAAAATCTTAAGCATAATCTCAGTTCCGCTGGAGCCACGCCGGATTGAGGAACCTCCTGAATACCCTCTGAACCCTAGCCTTGCCGCAAACATGGTCCATTTGCCGGTTGGCATCGAGCGCCGACGGCCATTGGCGAGCCCGAGGTTGGACGATGCCCGCCCACGATTGCCCTGCGGTTGAAACGCCGGAGTTCCTGTTGGCCGCGCTTGAGCAGGCGAACGACGCCGTGGTCATCATCGATGGCGACCACCATGTCCGCCATTTCAACGCCGCGGCCGAGCGCATCTGGGGAATTTGTCGC
>JAIEPP010000654.1 GCA_019748335.1 Xanthobacteraceae bacterium | reverse complement strand
GATCGAAGCCGCGCTGGTGGCGATGGAAACATCGCACGACCGCGCCAGTGCTACCGCGGCCGACAAGGCCTTCCATCTGGCGATTCTGGATGCGACGCATAACCCTGTGCTGCAAGGGTTTCGAGGAACGATCGATACGATCCTCAATACCGTTTTTCTCGTCGCCATCGGCAGTGCCGGCTGGTTCGAAGACAATCTGCCCAATCATGCCGTCGCCGCACGTGCCATCAGCGCGGGCAATCCCAAGAAGGCCAAAGCGGCGATGGAGCAGGTGCTTCGCTACACCCAGTTCAAGCTATCCAAGCACAAGGTCGAACAGAAGCCGGCCGAGAAGCGGGCATACCCGCGTCCGGCGATCGCGGTGAAGAAACAACAACGATCAGATAGCTGATCGAACGGGAGGAAGTGTGCTGATCGCGTCCAGTCAAGCAACTGGGTCGAGGCGGCGCTGGCGAGCGATGAACTCGCTGGCGGGTGCTGCCATGTTCGTCGCGCCGCTGCTGGCGTTGGTGGCTGTCTGGGCCGTCGTGGTTCCGCTGTTCGACGTCAATCCCAGGATATTTCCGTCGGTCGCATCGGTCGCGAACGCCGCGCTCGACACGATCCGCGACGGATCATTGTTCCGTCACATCGGTGCCAGCCTGTTGCGGGTAGGGTTGGGGACCGTCATCGGGGTTGTGACGGCGGTGCCGCTTGGGATCGCCATGGGCGTCAGCCCTGCGATCTCATCGTTCCTGACGCCGCTGTTCCGTTTCTTCTCGGTGCTGGCCGGCATCGCCTGGATACCGATCGCGACGCTGTGGTTCGGGTACGGTTTCGGCGCGATTGTTTTTGTGATCTTCAATGCCGTGTTCTTTGTCGTCGCTTACAACACGTTGCTCGGCGTCTCGACCATTCCGATGACGATACGCAATGCGGCGGCCTCGCTGGGAGCGGGACGTTGGGTGATGCTGACGGAAGTCCTGCTTCCGGGTGCGTTACCCAATATCGTAACGGGAGTCCGCACCGGACTTGGTTTTGCCTGGCGCGGCTTGATCGCAGCCGAGATGATCGCCACCAATGTCGGCCTCGGCTACATGCTGTTCGTCGCTCGTGACTTCTACCGGACCGAAGTCATCGTCCTCGGAATGATCGTGATCGGCCTGCTGTGGCTGCTCATCGACCGTCTGCTGCTGGTGCCGCTGGAGCGCGCAACGATCGAGCGCTGGGGACTGGTGAGGCGCACATGAACCTCGTGCTGAAATCCTGGGGTGCCTACGTCCGGGCCACGAAGCGGTGGCCGATCATTGCGACCATCGTCCCGTTCATTCCGGTTGTTGCGCTCTGGAGCGTCGTCGCCAATTCCGGCATGTTTCCACGAGCATTTTTTCCAGCGCCGGTCGATGTAGCGCGGACGTTCTTCGCCCTGATGTACAAGGGCATTCTGCCCGATTATCTACAGGACAGCTTGATCCGGCTGCTGACCGGTGCGGCGATCGGCGTGGTGCTCGGAATCCCGCTGGGGCTTCTGATCGGTTCAAGCAAGTGGGCGCATCGGGCGTGTTGGCCGATCCTGCTGTTCTTCCAGGCCATCGGCGACATCGCCTGGCTACCGATCCTGCTGATCTGGTTCGGCTTCGGCCTGACGACGATGACGTTCGTTATCGTCTACACGGTGTTGTTTCCGATCGTGCTCAATACGGTGCTTGGCGTCGAATCCGTGCATCGGGATCTGGCGCGTGCGGCTCAAAGCCTCGGTGCGTCGCGCATGCGCGTGCTGTGGGAGGTGACTTTGCCCGGTGCGCTGCCGAATATCATCACCGGTCTTCGCAACGGTCTGGGTTACGGGTGGCGCGCGTTGATTGCGGTTGAGATCATCGTCGGCACCAGCGGCATTGGCTTCATGATGTTCGACGCGCGGCGTGCGGGCTCGACCGTCGAAATCATTCTCGGAATGATAGTGCTCGGAATTCTCTGGTACATCGTCGATGCCTGGATATTGGCACCGATCGAACGCGCCACGGGTCAGCGTTGGGGGTTGGTGACATCATCATGAAAACGCTATCGCTCAAGAATCTCCAGAAAACCTACTTTGATCCCTATGCCGGATCGCAAGTGACGGCCGTTCACGATGTCTCGCTCGACGTCGAGCAGGGCGAGTTCGTTTCCGTGGTCGGACCATCGGGCTGCGGCAAGACCACCATCCTCAACATGATCGCCGGCTTTATTCCGTATTCCGGCGGCGAAATCCTTCTGGATGGAATTGCCGTAAATGGACCAGGTCCCGACCGCGGGGTCGTGTTCCAGTCGTTCGCGCTGTTCCCGTGGAAGACGGTTCTCGACAACGTCAGTTTCGGGCCGAAAATACGCGGCGTACCCAAGGCGGAGCGCGACCGCATCGCGCGCGAATATCTCGAACTTGCCGGTCTGTCCCATGCGGCCGACCGCTACCCCAACGAACTCTCGGGCGGCATGCAGCAGCGCGTCGGTGTCGTCCGGGCGCTGGCCAATAATCCTGCGGTGCTGCTGATGGACGAGCCGTTCGCCAGCGTCGATGCGCAGACCCGTATGACCTTGCAGGAGGAACTCACCCGGATATGGCAGCAGCGCAAGCCCACCGTCATCTTCATCACCCATGACGTGCCGGAAGCCGTTTTCCTTGCGAACCGCGTCGTGGTTCTGTCGAAGGGACGGGTGCTCGACCAGATCAAGGTCGATCTGCCGCGGCCGCGGGTATGGGATGACTTGATGCAGGATGAGACCTTCAAACGGCTTTCGTCGCAGGTGCTGCAGATGGTGCGTTCGGCATGAGCATTGCGGGGGATGTCGTGCATTCGACGCGGGGGCGGGCGGTTCTGGCCGTCGTCGCGGTCTGGCTGGGATTCCAGCTCTGGTTGACGTTGGCCGCGCCTGGAAAGGTGTCGCCTCAGCTTAACGGCACGTCCGAAAAGGTGAACGTGCAGGTCGAACTGCCGTTCACGCCCGAGCGCTTTCACGTTCTCGCATTTCAGAAATATGGACGGATCGCCGGAGCCGACGATCATTCGATAGGACTAAGAGGTGTCAAACGAACGGACCTCGACGCGGTTGCCCGGCCTTACTGGGTGACGAGCGTGGGGCCAATAAGGGAGGGAGACTGATGAAACGCCTGATATTGTTTGTCATCACGATGGCAATGGCCTGTGCGCCGGCGCAATCGCAAAGTTTGACGAAATTGAATGTGGGTATGGTCAGCGCCATCGACATGCTCGCCATCCCCGTGGCACTCGAGCGCGGTTATTTCGAGAAGCGAGGGCTTGATGTCACCATCGCGCGGCCGTATGCGACCGGCGTCGACGCGCTCAACGCGCTTCAAGCAGGAGAAACCAGCGTCATCCAGGTCGGCGTGCCGATGATTGGCGCGGTCTTGCGCGGGATGGATCTGGTTGCGCTCGGCAACTTCAGTGGCAGCGCCACCAAGACGGGTTCAGACGCGACGATGGCCGTCGTCGCCCGCGAAGGCTCGGGGATCGTCAAGGACGACCTGAAGAGTCTCAAGGGAAAGAAGATCGCCACGTCATTCGGAACGATCAACCATCTCTATATCCTGGCATTGCTCGAAAAGGCCGGACTGAAGCCGGATGACGTGACCTTGGTCAACACCCCGCCGCCGGATATGACGGTGGCATTGCTTGCCAAGGGGATTGATGCCTTCACCGGCTGGGATCCATGGCCGATCATTGCTGTGAAGGATGTGCCGGGTGCGTATCAGGTCATTCGTGGCGGCGATGCGATTGCCTATCTCGGCTTCGTCGTCGCGCTGCGTCCCTGGGTCGAGAAGAACCCCGAGACCACCGAGAAGTTTCTGGCGGCAACCTCGGAAGCCGACCAGTGGATGCGCAAGAACCCGAAGCAGGCGGCCCAGATCGGCACCCGCTGGATTCCGGGCCTGAAGGCGGAAGTCGCCGAGGCCGCGATGGAATTCAACGTGCAGCAGCTGGACCGGCGCCTGTCGGCCAACAACTATCGGGCGCTCTGGAGTGCCGAAGATCGGCTGGCACGGCTCGGCGTTCTCAAGTCGACGTTCGATGTCAACAAGAATATCGATCCGAAGCCGATCCTGAAGGTCATGAAGGACCATCCGGAGCTGTTTGCGGATCTGCCGCCGATTCCGGCTAATGTCGCGATTGGTGACGGCTTCGTATTCAAGCCGTAAAAGCGCAGGGCGATCCGTTTCATCTCAGGCGCATCGCCCTGACGCCTAACTCGACGTCAGCAGGTTCAGCTTGGCGTTGGCGAGGATCAGCCGGTCGGCAAGCAATTGCGCGAGGTTGCGCATGATGCGCTCGCCGGCGCGGGGGTGTTGTTTTCGGAATCGCTCGAAATCGCGGATCTGGATTTCGTAGGCGGTCGCCGCCATGTCGGCGATGACGTCGGCGGAGCGGCGCGGCTCCAGCAGCGCCATCTCGCCGAATGGCATTCCTGCCGTCAGCGTCGCCAGCCGAATACCGTCGGGCAGGGTGACATGGACCACGCCGCTCCTGAGAAAGAACAGCGAGGTGGCATCGTCGCCGCTCGCGAGGATCTTTTCGCCGGCCTGATAGGTCCTGACTTCACCGAGCGAGGCGAGATCGGTCAGTTCCTCGTCCGTCAGCCCCGCCAGCAGCGATTGTTCGGAAAGCTCGGTCGCCTCGAAAAAGTCGATCGCGCCGCCGTGGCGGTAGACCACCTGGTCCTCCGCCCATTCGATCGCGGCGTCGAGCAGGTAGTAGTTTCGGATATTGCCGAGACCCTCGGTCCATTCCGCGATCATCTTCCATTCCGGGGATGCGCGCTTGATGCCGGACAGGATCACGGTGACATGGTAGGCCGCCAGTTCGCGGAACTCCTCGGCGAACAGCCGGGCGCCGGCCGGGGTGATCGAGGCGACCCGGCGCAGGTCGAAAATCACGAACTGCGGACGCGGCTTGGCCGCCAGCTGGCGCGAGACGTAGTCGACGCTGGAGAGCGAGATCGCACCGACCAGTTCGTACACCAGCACATCCCGGTGATGGGCTGCGAGGATGTCCTGCTCGCGCGGACGCCGGCTGCGTCGCGACGGGCTCTTGCCCATGTTGTAGTCGGCGATGATGCTGTTGCGCGCGTCGTCGCTGCGATTGAGCATGTGCAGGGTGTAATGCGATGACAGCGCCTCGCAGACCTTGATGCCGCGCACGCTGTTGCCGTGCTTGTCGAGTCTCGGCGAATAGCTGCCGAGCCCGAGCCGGGCCGGCAGCGCCGCCAGGATGCCGCCGCCGACGCCGCTCTTGGCGGGGATGCCGACGCGGTAGATCCATTCGCCGGCATAGTCATACATGCCGGACGAGGTCATGACGGAAAGCGTCCGCGAAATCGCATACGGCGTCACGACCTGTTCGCCGGTCACTGGATTGACGCCGCGATTGGCCAGCGTCGCCGCCATCACGGCGATATCGCGCGCCGTCACCAGCACGGCGCATTGCCGGAAATAGGCCTCCAGCACCGATGTGACGTTGTCCTTGATCACGGCGTTGGTACGCAGCAGGTAGCCGATCGCGCGGTTGCGGTCGCCGGTGGCGTTCTCGGAAGCGTAGACGGCATCATCGACGTCGAGGTCACGCCCGGCGAAGCGTCCCAGCGCCTGCCTTATATATTCGAACGCGCCGTCGCCCTTGGCCTCGTGGATCAGTCCGGTGCAGGCGATGGCGCCGGCATTGACCATGGCATTGAACGGGTGGTTCTCGGCGTTGAGCCGGATCGAGTTGAAGGGGTCGCCAGACGGTTCGACACCGATCGCGCTTTCGACCCGGGCCGCGCCCAGCGTGTCCAGCGCCAGCGCGAACACGAACGGCTTCGACATCGACTGGATGGTGAAGGGGATCTGGGTGTCGCCGACCTCGTAGACGTGGCCGTCGAGAGTGGCGAGGCTGATGCCAAAATGGGCAGGGTCGGCCTTGCCGAGTTCGGGGATGTAATCGGCGACCGCGCCGCCGGTCTCCTGCAGGAAATCCGCGTGACACGCGTTCAGGAACCGCAGCAAAGGCGGTTTCGAACTGGTCCAGGCCGGTGCGCCGGTGGGCGAAGGTTTCATCGCCCCCGTTTTGCAACGCAATTAGGGTGCGCGCAACTGGTTCGGCACCAGAGTTTGGCGGCGGATTAGCAACAGTGCGACCGCGACGGTGGGAGCGAGGATGGCAAGGCCCAGCGACGTGATCTGGAGCTGCGACAGCGGGTTGATACCGCCGCCGGGCGTCGCCACCACGAAGCCGCCGATCACCAGCAGCACCCGCAGCGGCCATTCCAGCGCCCCGGCGCCGCGCAGGTCGCCGACAAAGGCCTGATAGCCCTGAATGCCGCCGCAGATGAACAGCGTGCCGAAGGCGGCCAGCCCCATCAGGCCGAGGCCTTCGAGATAGGGGTTGTCGCCCTGCAGCACCAAAGCCGGGTTGAGGACGAAGAAGAACGGGATGAAGTAGATGATGCTGCCGACCCACATCGATTCCCAGCCGGTTTTCATCGCCGGTGAGCCGGCGATGCCGGCCGCGGCAAAGGAGGCGATGGCGACCGGTGGCGTGATCGAGGACAGCATGCCCCAGTAAAAGATGAACATGTGCACGGCCATGCGGTTGAGGCCGAGCTTCTCCAGCGCCGGCGCCACCAGGATGGCGAGGAAGATGTAGCAGGCCGTCGTGGTCAACCCGAGGCCGAGAATGAGGCTGGTGAAGGCGCACATCCCGAGCAGCAGGAAGGCGTTGTCGCCGGCGATCCGCAACAGATCGTTGGCGAGGCTGGAGACGACGCCGGTCATCGAGAAGGCGCCGATCAGCAGCCCGCAGCCGGCGAGGATGCCGACCAGTTCGACAAACGTACGGCCGTTGACTTCGAGAAACTTGCTGATGGTCGAAGGCGTCCAGCGCGTGTCCCTGGAGAACAGCTGGTTCAGTACCAGCAGCAGCGCGGTGGCGTAGAACGGCGCGTGGCTCTCGCGCTTGAAGTACAGCAGCATCACCACCAAAAGCGCGATGACGAAGATGTAGTACCAGCCGGCCTTGATCGTATCCCAGATCTTCGGCAGTTCGGCGCGCGGAATGCCCTTCAGTCCGTGGCGCGCGGCATAGGAATCCACCTGCATGAACAGGCCGACATAATACAGTGCCGCCGGAATGATCGCGGCGATGGCGACGTCGGCATAGCTGACATTGAGGAACTGGGCGATCACGAACGCGGTCGCGCCCATCACCGGCGGCGCCAGCACCGCGCCGGTCGAGGCGCAGGCCTCGATCGCGCCGGCATAGGAGGCGCGAAAGCCGCTCTTCTTCATGACCGGGATGGTCATGGTGCCGGCGGTCAGCACGTTGGAGATGATCGAGCCCGACATCATGCCGAGCAGACCGCTGGCGAAGATGCAGACTTTCGCGGCGCCGCCTCGAAAAGTGCCGCACATCGCAAAGGCGATGTTGATGAAGAACTTGCCGGCGCCCGTCATCATCAGCGCCGTGCCGAACACCAAAAAGCCGATCACGGTATCGGCAAAGGCCTGGATCGGAATGCCGAGCAGGCTTTCACCCGAGAGCACGTGATAGGCGGTGGTCTGCTCGAGCGTGAGCTGCGAACCCCTGAACGGTCCGAGCCAGCTTGCTTCCGCAAACAGCGGATAGACC
>JAIEPP010000682.1 GCA_019748335.1 Xanthobacteraceae bacterium | reverse complement strand
TCGATCTGGATGGTTCATTATACCCAACCGTCGCGTTACAACTGGATGCTGCAATATTACCTGCGCGCCGAAGGCGTGGCATTGAGCTGGGTCGGCACCGGCCGGCTGATCTTCAGCCTGAACTACACCGACGCGGATTTCACCGAAGTCGCCGACCGCTTCGTCGCAGCTTCCGAGAAGATGAAGCGCGACGCCTGGTGGTGGCAGGATGCGTCCATGACCAACAAGAACATCCGCAGGAAGATCCTGAAAGAGATGTTCACGCGCAAGAAGACGCAGTGAGTTGGCGACTAGCGACAAGGTCAGATCTATCTCCGTCATCCTGAGGAGCGCGAAGCGCGTCTCGAAGGATGACAGCCCAACTGTGGCCGCCGCATCCTTCGAGGCTCGCTGCGCTCGCACCTCAGGATGACGAAACCGAGATAGCCAGCGCATTTTTCTTTCCGTCATGGCCGGGCTTGACCCGGCCATCCACGTCTTCTCTTGCTGCCAGTTAAGACGTGGATGCCCGGCACAAGGCCGGGCATGACGAGCATTGGGGTATCCTAAACAGCACTCACGCGTGCTTGACGTGCTTCTCGAGACCCGGGTCGATCAGTTCGCCCTTCATCAGGAACAGCGGCGACTTGTAGTAGAGCTTGAGATCGCTGAACGGGTCGGTGAGGATCTTGGTCATCCAGACCAGGCCGGTCTCGACGTCGCGGATGAAGAACAGGTGGACGGTGCGGAACAGCAGTCCGCCGGCGCCGACCACCAGCCAGATCTTGGCGACCTGCCGCATGAAGTCGGCCGGTGACGCCCACGGCGTGAACAGGCCGAACAGGGTCGGGTCGACATACAGCACCGCCGGCGACAACGCCCAGATCGTCATCAGCACCACCTTGCGCTGCAGATTGTAGCCGACCTTGATCTCTTCCTTGTGCTCGTGAGTCGCCTGGTTGACGTGGTCGTAGCCCTTCGGCTCGAAGAAGAAATGCCCGGCCTGACGCGATGTCATCGAGACCAGCCAGCCGACCAGCGCCGAGATCGCGGGATCGATGAACAGCATCACATAGGCGAACAGGAAGCTCGCCGCGCTGACGAAGTGCAGCGACTGGTTGATGCGACTGTGATGATAGTAGCGATGGTCGTCCCAGCGCTGGGTGCGCAGTTCCTGCATGAAATTCTTGATCATGTTCTTTCCCCAAAGTTCTTTCGGGCTGAATTTACCGGGATTCGATGTCCGGCATGTGACATCATGATAATGACATGTGACAGAACGCAGCGACGCGATGACGCGCCGCCGCCGCGTTACGCTACGCGGCAGCGGCGACGTCGGCCTTGCGGAAACGCACCAGTGAGAAATGGCCGAGCGGCGGCACCAGGCGGCGCTCCGCCAGTTCGATGCCGTCAGCGCCGGAGAGCCACTGCGCATAACGAGACCAGGAAAATTCGGCGGTGCGGAAGCCGAGCGGACGCACCACCGGCTGCAATCGCTGTTCGATGAAACGGCGCATGCCGGCATCGGCGCTGACCCGGGTCAGGATGATGAGTTCGCCGCCGGGCCGCAGCACGCGGGCGAATTCGTCGAGCGCCTTTTCCGGGTTGGGTACCGCGGTGACGACATATTGCGCCATCACCACGTCGAACGAATTGTCGGGGAATTCAAGATTCTCGGCATCCATCACCGCGAGGCCCTCGACGTTCTTCAGGCCGAGCTCGGTGACGCGCTTCTTCGCCTTCTCCAGCATCAGTTCGGAAATGTCGGTGCCGAAGATGCGCAGATGCGGCGCATAGAGCGGCAACGAGATGCCGGTGCCGACGCCGACTTCGAGCACCCGGCCGCCGATCTTGTTGGTGGCCTGGATCGCCGCCTTGCGGCCCTTGCTGAACACGCCGCCGAACACGAGGTCGTATACCGGCGCCCAGCGGTCGTAGGCCTGCTCGACCGTCTGGCGGTCGAAGTCCAGCGGGCGTGAGCCGTCAAGCTTGATGATTTCTGCCATGGTTGATCTGCCTTCTCGTCTCGTTCGGGTGATTTATCTGCTTAGCCGCTTTTGTCGCTTAGCCTTGCACGGCACTTCTGGCAGGCACGCGCGGCGCCGGCCGCAGCACGCGGCTCGGCTGCAGCGCGGCCAGATTGCCGATGAATTGCCGGGCGCTGTTTTCCCAGGAGCGCTCCAGCGCGAAATGGCGGCAGGTCTCGCGCGACATCGTCAGCGCGCGCAGGCAGGCGCTGCGCAGATCGGTGTCCAGCGCACCGATCGGATGATCGGCGATGACGTCCTTCGGGCCGGTGACCGGAAATGCCGCGACCGGCGTGCCGCAGGCCAGCGCCTCGAGCTGCACCACACCGAACGTATCGGTGAGGCTCGGAAACACGAACACATCGGCGGCGGCGAGATGCGCGGTCAGGTCGGCGCCCTTCTTCTCGCCGAGGAACACCGCGTTCGGATATTTCTGCGCCAGCTGCGCCCGCTGCGGCCCGTCGCCGACCACGACTTTGGTGCCGGGCAGATCGAGCGACAGAAACGCCTCGAGATTCTTTTCGACAGCGACGCGGCCCATGGTCATGAAGATCGGCCGCGGCAGATCGAGCTGCGCCGGATGATCCGGATTGAACAGTTCGGTATCGACGCCGCGCCCCCAGGAGCCGAGCTTGCGAAAGCCGCGCTCAGCCAGTTCCTGCCGCAGCGAGGCGGTCGCGATCATGGTCATCGACGCGGCCGAGTGAAAATGCCGCAGCAGCGCGTAGCCGACGCTGGCCGGAATCATGGTGCGGACTTCGACATATTCCGGAAACCGCGTCGTGTAGGAGGTGGTGAACGCCAGCTTGTTGCGGCGGCAATAGCCGCGCACCGCCCAGCCGATCGGCCCTTCGGTCGCGATGTGAATGGCTTCTGGTGCGGCCTGCTCGATCCGCCGCGCGATTTCGCGCCGGTTCGGCAGCGCCATCCTCAAGCCCGGATAGGTGGGAACGCCGACCGAAGGAAATCCCTCCGGGGTCAGGAAGCTGATGTCGGCATCCAGCGTGGCGGCGCTGCGGGCCAGCGAGGTCAGCGTCCGGACGACGCCATTTACCTGCGGGTGCCAGGCGTCGGTAGCAATCAATATCCGCATGGTCGGGCCCTGAGACTCGGTTGATTCTCGATACCCAACGTTAAGGACATGGATATTTCAGGCGTGTGACGTCATCGATCTGTAAGGATGTTTTTTAGGATCATCTCCATGCCTTTTCGTGTAACGTGACAGAACGATGTCAGATCTTAACGATAATCCGGCGCCGCCCCGTCCGCGAAAGAAGCGGCAGAGCTATGCCCTGCTGATCCTCGCCGCCGGCTTGCTGGCGTTCGGCGTCGCCGCCGGCACTCTATACTACGTGCTGCGTCCGGTGACGCTGCGGATCGCGGTCGGACCTCCCGGCAGTGAAGACCAGAAGCTGGTCCAGTTAATGGCGCAGACGTTCGCGCGCGACGGCGGCGCTATCCGGCTGTCGCCGATCACGACCGAAGGTGCTGCCGAAAGCATCGCGCTGTTCACGGCCGGTAAGGCAGAGCTCGCGGTCGCGCGCGGCGATCTGAATTTGCCTGCCAATGCCGAGTCCGTCGCCATCCTGCGCAAGAACGTCGTCGTGCTGTGGTCAACTCCGCCAATGCCCGGAAAGAACGGCAAGAAGCAGTCGGCGTCCAGGATCAAGAGTATCGACCAGCTCGTCGGCCACAAGGTCGGCGTGATCGGACGAACCCAAGCCAACGTCACGCTGCTGCGCGTGATCCTGACCGAGTCCGGCATCAATGCGGACAAGGTGACGGTGAGCCAGTTCGGCACCAACCAGATCGCCGAGATGGCGAAGGATCCATCGATCGATGCGTTCATTGCGGTCGGCCCGCTCAACAGCAAGATCACCGCGGACGCGATCGCGGCAACGGCTGCCGCGCGCGGCGAACCGAAATTCCTGCCGATCGACGTTTCAGAAGCGATCGCGCAGAAGCATCCGATCTATCAGTCCGAGGAAATCGCCGGCAGCATCTTCTCCTCCTCGCCGGCGCGGCCCGAGGACAAGGTCGAGACAGTCAGCGTCAATCACCTGATCGTCGCGGCGAAATCGGTATCGGAGACGTCGATCGCGGGTTTTGCGCGGCAACTGTTCACGTCTCGCCAGCAACTGGCGCGAGAACTGCCGAACGCCGGGAAGATCGAGAAGCCCGACACCGACAAGGATGCGGCGCTGCCCGCTCATGCGGGGGCCGCGGCCTATATCGACGGCACCGAGCGAACGTTCCTCGAAAAATATACCGACTACATCTGGGGCGCGATCCTGATCATCTCGGGCCTCGGCTCGGCCGGCGCCTGGCTGCAGCATTACTGGAAGCGCGACGAGCGCGAGCAGTACACCGCGCACCGCGACAATATGCTCGACCTGATCACGAAGGTGCGCAAGGCGGAGACGCCGGAAGAACTGGCTGATATGCAGACCGCGGCCGACGGCATGTTGCGCGAGGCGCTCGAGTGCTACGACGACGGCGCCATCGAGGAAGGCGACCTGTCGGTGATCGGGCTGACGCTCGAACAGTTCCATCACGCTGTCGCCGACCGCCGCGCTGCGATTGGGGCAGGAACAGCCGACCTGCCGCGAAGGCGCGCGTGAAAGAGTAGGCTTTCGGCGCGCTCGATTGCGCGCAGACCTGGCCCCACGGGAAACCGGGATCCGATGCCTTTTTCGCCAAATTCCACGGACATTTGCCGGCCATCCGCCGCCAAGGACTTGCGGCCCGCATGACGCCGCCGAAACCGGCCGTGAAGCGGTCCTGAAACAAAACCTTACCGCGATGAAACCATTTTGGCGGTTTTGTGCAAACGTCCCGAAACGGTTGATGTGTAGAGCTTTCCTCAACGACGCGCCGGAACGAGCGCGCAGGGCGCAAACTTTAGGGGACGACCGATGTTCAATTCATTCAGAATGAGTACATGCCTCGCTGCCGCACTGGCGATCGGCACCTTCGCATTTTCCGCTTCCGCCACCGCGGCGCCGCTGCCGCTGTTTCCGTTCTTCCTGCAGCCGCTGACCGAAGCCGCTCCGTCGCCGGTCGCGGTTGAGCCGCAGGATGAAGAGCGCTCCGCCACCGAACTGCCGGCCCACCTGAGGCGTCAGGTCGTCAGCTACGCGACTCGCGAAGCCCCCGGCACCATCATCATCGATACGCCCAACACCTATCTCTACCTGGTGCTCGGCAACGGCCAGGCGATGCGCTACGGCATCGGCGTCGGCCGCGATGGCTTCACCTGGTCCGGCACGCAGACCATCACCCGCAAGGCGGAATGGCCGGCATGGACCCCGCCCCCGGAAATGATTCAGCGCCAGCCCTATCTGCCGCGCCACATGGCCGGCGGCCCCGGCAACCCGCTCGGCGCCCGCGCGATGTATCTCGGCGGCACCATCTATCGCATCCACGGCACCAACGCGCCGGAGACGATCGGCACTCACGTTTCTTCCGGCTGCCTGCGCCTCACCAATGAAGACGTCACCGACCTCTATTCGCGGGTCAACGTCGGCACCAAGGTGATCGTGAAGCCGATGACGGATCGCCGCGCCGACCTAGGCTCGATCGTCCGCTAAACCCGCATCCTTCGAACGCCAAAACGGCCCCGGCTTTCACCGGGGCCGTTTTCGTATTCAGAATGATTTTTAGCGGATCAGCACTTGCGCAGGCCGCTCTTGCATTCGTAGCGCATGCGGTCGCCATGCGCGTCGGCGAAGGCCGGAACCATCGCTGCAAAGGTGCCGGCGATGAAGGTGAGCAGAGCGGTCAGGATTACGAAGCGTTTCATGGGTCATTCCCTCAAGGAGATGCTGACGATGGACAGCTTCCGGTGCGCCGGACGCTGCTGACTCGAATGGTCGCACCCACCCTGGAGCCGGCCGGCCGGGGCCGTCATCCTCCATATAGAGGAAGACAACAGGCATTGAATCGGACCCGGCTACGGGTCACGCGAGGCGGTTATTTCCGCACGTACTTCTGGATACGCCAGTTCAACGTGTCGGCGACGAAAATCTCGTCGCGCGGCGACACCGCGATATAGTGGGCCTCGCCGTATTTTCCGAGCGCCTTGCCCTGGCCGGCGCCTTCGATCATTCCGACCACCTTGCCGTCGAGGCCGAGTTTCATGATCTGGCCGGTGTGACCGTGCGCCAGCCAGATCTGCTGGTCGGCGCCCATGAACAGTCCGCAGGGCGCGCCGGGATGGACGGATTCGCGCACATAATTGCCGTCGGCGTCGAACACCTGGATCCGGGCGTTGTTGCGGTCGGCGATGTGGAGCAGTCCCTGCGCGTCGAACACCAGCGAGTGCGGCAGGTCGAATTCGCCCGGCCCCTTGCCCTTGCCGCCCCAGCTCTTGATGAAGGTGCCGTCGCTGTCGAACTTCAGCACCCGCGAGTCGGCTTTGCCGTGTCCTTGCAGCACGAAGATATCGCCGGTCGGCCCGACCACCGCCTCGTTCGGCTCGTCGAACAGGCGCAGGTGTCCGAACGGATGCCAGTCGCCGGTGCGGCCCTTGACGCCCAGCACCATTTCAAGCCGCCCGGCCGGATTGAACTTGTAGATCAGGTTCGATCGGACGTCGGTTGCCCAGATGTTGTCCTGCGCGTCGATGCGCAGGCCGTGCGACCGGTCGAACAGCCCGTCGCCAAACCCGCGGATGAAATTTCCGTCGGGATCGAATTCCATCAGCGGCATCGGCCCGCGATGGATGACGAAAATGTTGCCTTTGGAATTGAAGGCGACACCCGATGTGCCGACA
Source organism: Xanthobacteraceae bacterium (assembly GCA_019748335.1). Taxonomy (GTDB): domain Bacteria; phylum Pseudomonadota; class Alphaproteobacteria; order Rhizobiales; family Xanthobacteraceae; genus Bradyrhizobium. The sequence continues at coordinate 854 of JAIEPP010000682.1, read as the reverse complement.
AAGTTCGCGCCGGGTGGCAGCTTGAACGATTCGGTAACGGCGACGTAGGGAAGCGGTGGGGCTGTTATTTGCATGCGACGTCAGTATCACACCGGCCAAATCGGGAGTCCATCAAGCCGATGCCGAGGAACCGGATCCGCCAAGCACGCGCAGATCCCGCGGCGGATCAGGTTTCGATCGCGCCTATCTCAATATCCCGTCGCTATCTGATAGGCCCGTTCCCTCGACAAGCCGAAGACATCGCCGATCACCTGGTATCTGGCGCCGGCAACGTGAGCTTGATGCATCGCCTTGGCCCTGTCCGTCCCGGCGGCGATGGCTGCCTTCATCTTCCGAATAATCGCGTCCTCCTTTTTGAGGCGAGCGTCTTCCTTGAGTTTTGCGACCGCGGCCCTCGATCGGCGACGCTCAAGCTGCGAAGGAAAAACAACGCCGTTGAGACGCTGATATCGTCCCAGCACCGCGTTGCGCGTGAGCCCCATTCGCTCCCCGATCTCGGCGAATGAAAGTCCCTCTTTCTTCAACTTCAATAGTTTGGCGTCGAGCCGATCCGTCCACATCGTCCACTCCCCAGGCGACCGCTGACGGACACAGAGCTGATTTGCCACCGAAATGTCAATACGCTCAATATGCTGTTGAAAACTGCGTAAATGGAGCGGCAAATAGCGCCTGCGGCCATGCGCTGCACCATTTGCGGTCAGTCCCGCCGACGCGCTAAGCTCTGCCAACAAGAAACCCCGGGAGGAAAGCATGGGTCGGAAAATTGCCATCGTTGGAGCAGGTGCGGTCGGCGGCTATGCCGGCGCCCATATGGTGCAGGCGGGCGAGGACGTCACCTTCATCGATCCGTGGCC
>JAIEPP010000699.1 GCA_019748335.1 Xanthobacteraceae bacterium | reverse complement strand
CGCGAACAGCGCGAGCCTTGACGGGGTGGAGCGGGTCCGGCCCACTCGTCATGAGCAGGCCAACAATTCTCTGCCGGTGTTCGCCCCGTTTCAAGCTCATGGATGCGAGTGCGGCGCTCGCGCAAAGCTGCCGTCGAGAAGCGTTGGCGGAGGGCTCACATTGAGTCGAAAACGCGCACAAAAACGCGTGCTGGCGCTTGGAGGCTTGATTTCGTTCGGATTTCGCAAAAAGCGCCATCAGGCCGATTCATGCGATGCCCCCTTAACCTCAACTCCCACAACCACAATCAGCGCGACCGGAGGCCGCGCTTTTCTCTTGCCGTCCATATCGGTCGGATTCGAGGGTGCGCTAACTTTCGCAGCCGGCTCTTCCCGCCTGAAAAGCTTACCTCCATCCTTCGAATTTTCTGAAAATGAAGCAGGCTCGCCGATGCGCGCTGTCGAGGCTTCGGTCTCGCCGGTAACACCATATTCAATTCTATGCGGCTACCCTCGTGCCTCTGCGCAAGCTAGCGCTCAGGTATACGGGGTAACGTATGTTATCGAGAATCCGTCGGGTTCCCTTGCTTTCGATTTTGCTGATAGCAACAGGAATTTTGGTTTCATCGCCTAGTGCCGCGCGAGACATCGGTTCGTTCGACGGAACATGGGAGGGTAAGCTTGAGGTCGTCGATGGCACTTCAAAAAAGGACAAAGATTCTGATTCTTACGAACGGACCAAAGTTGCGTATGGAAACTCTCCATTTAAGATAATATTTCATGGCCAGAGAGCCAGTGTCTATTTTGGTGAAACAGAGGTCAAGCCGAGTTTATTCCAGGCTCAGATCCATATGACCAACGCTGTGGTGTTTGCCACCGACAACGCCGAGGATAAAGATGGCCCGTGGGTAGAAACCTGGGATTTTGCCATTACTCAGAAGAACTCCGAAGCTTTGATTGTCGTTTTGTCCCGCGTGGTGAACAACCTCGACGCTCCTGAAGAAACGCATCAGAGCAAGTTCTTTGTGGTGGCGGTTGGAGAATTCCGTCGGACGTCTCACTGAGCACCCCATGCCCAGCCTAACCGCAGTGAGAAATCGCGGGCCAGCGTAGATTTTGCAAATTGTGGCGCGTGGCAGGCCGCTGCATCATAGCGCCACGGCGAAACAATATTGCCCATCTTCATCGGCCGTGGCGCGCCATCAAGCTTGTTGCTGTAACTTCCCGGCCGGAGCATTGCGCTCCGATGTTCAGCAGGCGCGGAATCAATTCGCGACGCGTGCGATGTGCCGGCTAACGAATGCGCCTCAACACCGCCGTCGCAGCCTCGTTCAGGCACTTCCCAGTAGTTTTGATATCTTGTGCAGTGTGCGACTCGAAGAGCCGAGGTGCTTGAAGTGAGTGGCGGCGACCTTCTGCAAAAGCAGTTGGCCTCTCTTCGTGAGCGTTACCATTACGCGCCGGTTGTCGGTCGCATCGGTCGTGCGCAGCAGCAGTCCCAATTTTACCATGCGGTCAACGAGTTCCACCGCGGTATGATGCTTGATGAGCAGGTAGCGGGCCAGTTCACCGACGAACATCGGTCGCTCCTCGGCGAATCCCTTGATGGCGAGGAGCGCCTGGTACTGCTGCGAGGTCAGGCCCGCTTTCTTGGCATTGGTGTCGGAAAAGGCGAGGAAGAGCCTCAATCTGTAACGAAACTGGGCAAGGGCTTCGTAACTGACATCGCTGCGGGTCTTTCCCTTTCCTTGCTTGGCAGCCGCGGCCCTTCGCCGTTTCTGTGGTTTCTGCTTCGGCCGCACCATCCCCGTCGCCCCATTTACTCGTTCAACGCGCCCTGAGATGGACGGCGAAATCGCGACATCGACAAGGGTCCGTCAGCCGACTTGTCCGGTGCGTTTGAGCAGGCGCGGACGATAGCCGGATGGCCCACGAAACTAAAGGCTACCCGTTCGCCGGACCGATCAATTGCAGCAGGATCTTCTGGAGTTCCACAGGAATTCGAGTGTTGCGGCGGCGCGTCGAGTATTCCAGGGCTTCCGCGACTTCGGTTCTCGAAATCTCGCCGGCCGAAAACTTCGCAATGGTGTGTTGCCACATGGTGGAGAGCGAAGTCCCGGCATGAAATGGGGGCCGGAGAATTGTTCCGCGCGCTTCCGCCCACTTGACGATTTCCGCTGTGGTTCGGGGGCCGCAATTTCGCGCGGTCAGGAGATTCCGGTAGGTCAGCCTTTCCAGCAGCAGATCGGATGGGGTCCATCTGCCGCGCGGAGGCTGTTCGCCGGTCAGTTCGGTAACGAGGATCTTGAGAACATTTTCGGCGCGAACGCTGAGCGCCGGCGGCACCGCTTGACTGGCCGGAGCGTCCGGCGAATTCGCGGCGGCGACCTTCGTCACGACGCTCAGGCAGGGTGGCATCGGGCGCCGTACATTGTCCGGGACTGAATGCCGCGCGCGGCTGATCGCTGTCCTGCCGTCACGCGTCGCGGTCATCCGATCCTTCCCCAGAAGACGATCGCAGCCCTGCGCGCACAGCGTCCATGCCGGGACGGGCGCGTGCCATCACGAGAATTCGAAAAGACGATGCAGGCAAGGATCCAAACATATCGTAATACGATATATTATCCCGGTATCAATTCAACCGCGTCTTGTCGCCGTTGAATGGGGGGCTCGGGGCGGCAGTATCGCGGGCAGCTTCCGTGTCGGCTCGCCGCGTACCGCCCGACTGGGTGACGCATTCCGGGAAGTGTTTGCTTTATGGAACGGGATTTGGCGCTGTGCTGCAGAGCAAAAGGCCCAACATATCGTGATGCGATATATTATCGCAGTCCCATTCAACCAAAGTCACATTGCCGGACGTGGCGTTGGATGAAACTCTCGCGCCAATAGCAGTGCCGCCCGGTCAATGGGTGGCGGCTGGCTCCATTGCTCACAACAAAATGTTTCCCGGGAGGATGAATGATGGCCAAGAGATTGTTCGAGCAGGGCATGCGCTCCGCGGTTTCCCGCCGCGCGCTGTTGCAGGGGAGCGCCGGCCTGATCGGTGGAACCATGCTGTCGGGCGGCCTGATCCGGCCTGCGGCGGCCGTCGGCCAGGATCCCATCGGCACCTGGCCCGCCGGTTCGCAGGGCGACACGGTGTTTATCGGCGTCTCGGTGCCGCGCACCGGAACCTATGCGGTGCAGGGGGAGGACGAGCTCAAGGGCTACCAGCTTGCGGTCGAGCACATCAATGAAGGCAACGAACTCGTCACCAAGGTTTCGCCAAAGTCGAAAAAGGGCGTGCTCGGAAAGCAGTTGAAGCTCGGAATCGCCGATTCCGCCGCCAAGCCGAACGAGGCCGTGCAGGCGCAACAGCGCTTCATCTCCGAGAACAAGGCGGTGATGATTACCGGTGGCACCTCGAGCGCTGTTGCGGTCGCGCTGAACAAGCTGGCCCAGCGCGAAAAAGTGCTTTTCGTCTGCGGCATCTCCGGTTCGAACGACACCACCGGGAAGGACTGCGTCCGTTACGGCGTGCGCCAGAATTTCTTCGGCCAGACCGCCGCGGCGGCCATTGCGCCGGTTCTGGTCAAGGAGTTCGGCAAGAATAAGAAGGTGGCCTACATGACGCCCGACTATACCTATGGGCATACCGTCACCAAATCGATGCAGGACAATACCGCCGCCGCCGGCTGGACCACCGTGACAAACCAGGTGTCGCCGCTCGGTGCGCCCGACTTCTCGTCCTATCTGCTCAACGTCGTCAATTCCGGCGCTGACATCCTGGTCAACGTCAATTGGGGACATGACGCCGTGCTCTCGATCCAGCAGGCGAAGCAGTTCGGCGTGCTCGACAAGATGAAGCTCGTCGTTCCCTACCAGGTGCCGTTCCTGGCGCGGGAGACCGGCGGGCTGATGCAGGGTGTCTACGCCGCCACCGATTACTGGTGGACGCTGGAAGACAAGTTTCCGCTGGCCAAGATGTTCAACACGGCCTTCGAGAAGAAGTACGGTTACAAGCCGGAATGGGGCGCGGAAAACGCCTATATCAGCTTCCTGCACTGGGCGCGCATGGTCGAGGAAGCCGGAAGCTTCTTCCCGCCCGATGTCATCAAGGCCTACGAGAAGGAGACGACGATCCCCTCGCTCGTCGGCGACGTGCAGTACCGCAAGGAAGATCACCAGTGCATTCGCCCGGTAATCATCGTCAAGGGCAAGCAGCAGAAGGACATGAAGGGGAAGGAAGACTATTACGACATTGTCGAAGTCGTGCCCGGCAAGGAGTTGATGCAGAAGCCCGACGCGTTCGGCTGCAAACTCGGCGAGTATACCTGAAACCGACGGCACCAGGCGCCGCGGGCGGATGATTCCCGCCTGCGGCGTTTGTGCTCCGAGGCTCTCGCAGATTTCCTGAAGCCGCGGATTCTCGCGACGGACAGACATGGTCAATTGGGCAAATTTCATATCGCAGGTGTTCAACGGGTTGGCGTTGGGCGCGCTGCTGGCGCTGATTTCGTCGGGGCTGACGATCATCTACGGAACGCTCGGGGTGCTGAATCTCGCGCACGGTGCCATGTTCATGCTGGGCGGCTACGCCGGCTACGTCGCCTTCGGCTACACCGGGTCGTTCGTCCTCGCCGTGATCGCCGGCTCGCTGTTCGTGGCGCTGGTCGGTATCGGGATGGAGCGGCTCATCATTCGCCATTTCTATGATCGGCCGCACGAAGACCAGTTGCTGGTGACGTTCGGTCTCGGCATCGTCTTCGTCGAATTTGTGCGCCTGGCGTTCGGCAGCCAATCGCAGATCGTGCCGCCGCCTCCGCTGCTTGCCGGGATTACATCGCTGGGCTTCATGTTCTATCCGACGTATCGGCTCGCGGTCGTGGGGATCATCGCCGTCGCCCTGGGCGCCCTGTTCATCGTGCTCTACCGCACGCGGATCGGGATGATCGTGCGGGCCGGAATCGAAGACTCGACCATGGTCGATGCCCTCGGCATCAACGTCTATCGGGTCTTCATGATCGTGTTCGGCATCGGCGCCATGGCGGCGGGCTTCGCCGGGATCGTCAATGCGCCCGTGGTGTCGCTGACGCCGGGGATCGGCGACGATATCCTGGTGCAGACCTTTGTGGTGGTGGTCATCGGCGGCGTTGGGTCGTTTCCGGGCGCGATTCTCGGCGGCCTGATCGCCGGCGAAATCATCAGCATCACCTCGATGTTCAATCCTGGCTACGCCTACGTGATGTTGTTCGCGGCGATGACGCTCGTCCTGGTGCTGCGGCCCTATGGGCTGCTCGGCACCCGGGGTCGCGAATGACGGTGGCCACCTGATGCGTACGCAACGTCGCTATCTCGTCGAGTTGTTGACGGCCCTCGGATTGATCGCGGCGCCGTTCATCCTGCCGCATCTCGGCTTCGCGCCCAACACCGTCAATCGCATTCTGGTCTGGGGCCTGTTCGGAATCGGCTTCGATATCCTGTTCGGCTATACCGGCCTGCTGTCGTTCGGCCAGTCGGCCTTCTATGGCACCGGCGGCTTCGTCGCCGCGTATCTGTTGACGCGGGCGGGATTTCCGAACGTGTTCCTGGCGCTGATCATCGGCATGATCGCGGCGGCGGTAGTCGGCTATCTCGTCGGCCTGATCGCGCTGCGGCGCACCGGCATCTATTTCGCCATGATCACGGTGGCGATCGCCGAGGTGTTCTATTTCGTCGAATTCAATCCGCTGGCGGACTTTACCGGCGGCGAGAATGGCTTACCCGGCGTGCCGACGCCGAGCTTCAACCTCGGTTTCACGACCCTTCACTTCACGACCGGCTGGTCGCTTTATCAATTCCTGGCGGTTTGCTACTTCGTCGGCATCGTGATCGCGCTCCGTGTGGTGCGCTCCCCGGTCGGCATGATCATGAGTGCAATCCGCGAGAATCCGCTGCGTGCGCAGGCGGTCGGGCACAATGTCCACGGCTACAAACTGACGGCCTTCGTGATCGCGGCTGCCTATGCCGGTTTTGCTGGCGGCCTGCTTGGTGTGTTGCAGGCCTTCATGCCGCCGGACGCCTTCCTTTTCGAGACATCGGGCCAGTTGGTGATGCAGACGGCGATCGGCGGCATCGGCACGCTGTTCGGCCCGCTGCTGGGTGCTGCGGTCTGGCTGTTTCTGCAGGATTTCCTGCAATCCGCCCTCGGGCTCGGCGCGGCGTGGAAACTGGTGCTCGGCACAGTGTTCGTGCTGCTCGTCACCTTCCTGCGGCGCGGCATCATCGGCGGCCTCAAGGACCTGTACGTGCTGGCGACCGGCGGCAGGCGGTCAGCGGAGAAGGATGACGCCGCTTCGCTGTCCGACTTCGACGGGGCGCCCGGTAGCGTTGCCCCGATGGCGCCGCACAAGCGGGAAGGGGACCGGGCCGGCGGTCCGATCCTGCAGGCACGCGGACTGACCAAGCGCTACGGTGGATTGCTGGCCAATAGCGACATCGACTTCACCGTCAATCACGGCGAACTGCGTGGCGTGATCGGGCCTAACGGCGCCGGCAAATCCACCTTTTTCAAGATGCTGACCTGCGAAGTGGCGCCGACTGCAGGGACCATCCTGTTCGAGGGGCGCGACATCACCGGCAAGAGCGTCACCGACGCCTGCCAACTCGGCCTGACCAAGAGCTATCAGGTCAACCAGCTCTTCACCCAGCTTACCGTACGCGAAAACCTGACGGTTGCAGTGCTGGCCGACCTGCGCGGAAAGTTCAAGCTCGATCTGTTTCGCGACCCGGACTCGATTCCAGGGCTGCGCGAGCAGGTGGAGCATACCATGCAACTCGTCCGGCTGGCCGGCCGTCCCGATACCAAGGTGTCGAATCTGGCTTACGGCGAAAAGCGACGGCTCGAGATCGGCCTGGCGCTTGCCACGTCGCCAAGTCTGTTGCTGCTCGACGAGCCGCTGGCCGGCATGAGCCCGCAGGAGCGCGTCGAGACCGTCAAGCTGTTGAAGTCGGTCGCCCAAGGCCGCACCATGATCGTGATCGATCACGACATGGACGCCCTGTTTGAACTGGTGGGGCGGGTCACGGTGCTGCAGGAAGGGCGCGTGCTGGTGGAGGGGACGCCCGACGAGATCAAGGCCAACCCCGCGGTCCAGGAAGCCTATCTGGGTGGGGTGCTCGAATGAGCCTGCTCGAAGTCACCGGCCTGAGCGCCTATTACGCCGACTCGCACATTCTGTTCGACGTTGCGATGCGCGTGGAGCGGCACGAGGTCGTGGCGCTGCTGGGACGCAACGGCGCCGGCAAGTCGACGACGTTGAAGAGTCTGATGGGCGTGGTGAAGCCGCGCAGCGGCAGCGTGGTGCTCGACGGCGTCGATCTCGCCGGCCGCCAAAGCCATGTGATCGCGCGGGCCGGCATGCAACTCGTGCCTGAGGATCGCCGCATCTTCGGCAGCCTCAATGTCGAGGAGAACATCATCCTGGCCGGGCTGACGGCGCGAAGCAAATGGCCGCTGGAGCGCATCTACGAGATGTTTCCGCGCCTGAAGGAGCGCCGCGGCAGCAGCGGCACCGACCTGTCCGGCGGCGAGCAGCAAATGCTGGCGATCGCGCGCGCTTTGGTGCGTGAACCCAAGATCATCCTGCTCGATGAGCCCTTCGAAGGCCTGGCGCCGGTG
>JAIEPP010000450.1 GCA_019748335.1 Xanthobacteraceae bacterium | reverse complement strand
CTCGGTACCGCCGAAGCGATTCACTTTCGGCGCACCGGAACTCCCTTGTCGGCCGACCCGCCGGTTGAAGTACGAACGTCTCTCGGAAGGGTGCCGAGCTGGTTTGTCGAACTTCTCGGCGTGCCGGACGTTCGCGCGTCGTTTCCCGTGACGATCGGCGGAAAGCCGGTCGGCGACATGGTCTTCTCGCCGGACATCTCCGCCGATCTTTACGAAAAGTGGATCGCTTTCCTGGCCCTGGTATCTTCCGGCATCGCCTTGATGGTGTTGACCGGCATCATCGCCTATTTTACGACCGGCGCGGCGCTCGAGCCGCTTCGTCGATTGGGCGAAGGCCTCACCCGGATGCGCATGGGAGAGTATGACCGGCTGATCCGACCATCGGGACCACCGGAGATACGCAGGGGCGCCGAGGAGGCCAACGAACTGGCGCGCACACTCGGCCAGCTAAGCCGGGATAACCGGTCCCTGCTGCGCAGGATCGTGTCGCTGCAGGACGATGAGCGCCGCGACATGGCGCGCGAACTTCACGACGAACTCGGGCCGTTGTTGTTTGGAATTCGCGCCAACACGGTCGCGCTGCGGGAACAGATTCCGCCGGATCAGATCGGGCTGGCACCTGCCGCCGAAGGCATTCTTCATTCCGTCGAGGCACTTCAACTGGCGAACCGCCGTATTCTCGATCGGCTGCGACCGCTGTATATACAGGAACTCGGACTCGCCAACAGCATCCAGACACTTCTTCAATACGCGAAAGCGCAGGCGCCCAACCTGCAGTTAAACGCGCGCATCGACCCCGGCCTCAACGAACTTGATGGCCTGCTTTCGCAGACCGTCTATCGCGTCATTCAGGAGGGAGTGACAAACGTGCTGCGGCACGCGCAAGCATGCTCGATAAGCGTAACTGCGACGATCGAATACCCGGACGTAAGCGTGGAAGTATCCGACGACGGGATCGGCTTTCCCGAGGAGCGGGTGTTCGGCCGCGGCTTGACCGGAATGCAGGAGCGCGTACGCGCGCTGAGCGGAACGCTGGAATTGTCGCGAGAACAAGGATGCACCTTCGTCCGCTGCCGGCTTAGAGCCGAGGAGGCTGCGTCCGACACGCCGGCCGCGAAGCAGGCCTGATCGACGAGGAGCGATCGTTCGTTACCGGGCTGTATCCTGAACGTCAGGCACTTGCTGCCCACGGCTCTGCGGGGCGGGTTCGCAGTGCGATTGCGAAATCTTCCCATTTCCGGCGAAGGCAAATAGCATTCGCACCGGCTTGCCGTCGTGGCTGACATAGTCGAGCAACACACCATTCGACGCCGGAGTGATTTCCTCCAGCCCGAACGCGTTTGGCGCCATGGCATCGAGGCGCGGGCCCCAGTGCGAGGCGAGAGGCGCCAGGCCCTCGCTCACCGTCAAGCCATCGCACCGACACTCAAGCACGGCATCCGCTGCATACAAATCCAGCAGCGCGTCGAGATCGCGACGACGGCACGCATCCAGCCAATCGACGACGATGGCGATCTGATCGAAATCCTCTGGCAAATGCGACACCCCCGGGCGTTGACGCCCGGCCGGGCCGGCTGGGATCCGCACTGGATTACGGAGGGAGTCGTTAATCGGCACTGAACGGCCTGTTACTCAATGTTCACGGTGGAACTCTAGAACAGCCCGGCTAGCCGAAAGTTCCACTTCGCTTATGCGATGGTGAAGCTGGTGGATACCGTCCGGACACGTTTCGTGTCACCGTTGATAAAAGGGGACCTTGAGCTCTTCGACACGAGCCCGGGTTTTTTCCGCGAGACAGCCGAACGTCCAGACCATCCGGCCTGAGCCGCCACCGCGTCCGACCACGCCTTTGCATTCGGCATCGCGGTAGATTTCCCAGGCACGCTGGCTTTCGGCGAGCGCGGCCGACGAACTGCTGTCGGCGGCCTTTTGCAGCGCGCCAGCGTAGGCCGTTTTCAGTTCGTCCGACGCTTTCCGGAACAATTCCTGCGTGCACCGCTTCTGCTCGCCGCCGTCAGCGGCGTCGAGGCATTGCGCCAGTTCGGCGTCGGCGGCCCCCGCAAGAGATGGAAGGGTTGCGGCGATCAGAACACCTGCCAGCGACGTTCGTTGCAGGATTACATTTGCGTGCATGTGTGCCGGCGTGTGCTCATGCCGCCAGCCGCCTTGATCCAAAGCATCAGGCTGCCGTGAGACCGGGGCTCGATCGTGATGATCTTGTGGTCGTGGTTCAGGCCGAACGCATTGACGATGGTAATGTTGAGTTCGCAACGAAGCCGGAATTCACAGGTGTTCTCGACGTCATAGACAAACAATTGACGGTCGCCGTCGCCCCGATACGACGAGGCCGCGTCCGACGTGCACTTCTCGGACAGGGTTTCTTCCGCGCAGGCGATGCCCGGAAGCAGGAGCAAGAGAACCGCGAGTAAATATTTCAAGGCAAAACTCCCTCGGCTGCCCGTTGGACGGCGGCAAGGAGGATTGGGTTCAACGGGATCGAGGCGCGGCAGCATCCTTCGAGACGCGGCCAAAAAAGGCCGCTCCTCAGGATGACGACTTTTTCTGCCCTCGCCACCAGACGCCAAACGCGACCACCACGGCGCCGGCCAGCGCGAACCAGGTGACGGCGTATTGCAGGTGGTCGTCCTTGAGATGGACGGTCAGCGCGCCCGGCTTTGGGATGCCGCTCTCCGGCGCCGGCGATTCCAGGTCGATGTAGAACGGCGCAACGTTCTTGCCGCCGTCGCCCCAACCGAGCGTGCGGGCCATCGCAAGATGATCGCGGGTAAACCAGAGCCGCTTTGCGATGTTCTCGGCCGGTGTCAGCGCGCCGGCGGCTTCGGGAAACCGGATATAGCCGGTGAGTTTGACGGGCTGGCCGGTGACGAGGCGGCCGACCGCGCGATCCTGCTGGGCGCGGTCCTGCATCGTGTTCTGTACGAAGCCGGTATTGACCGCGACGGTTTCGCCGCCGGGCAATCGCGCCGGCACAAACGCCCAGGTGCCGGGACCCGAGATATCGTCGCGAACGGCGGAGCCGGAGGAATAGACCATCGCGTCCGGCAGGGCGGTGTAGGTGGCGGCAAAGCTGACGCGGCGGAATTCGTCCTTTTCCGGCGTCAGCGCCGGCCATTGCGCCGAGGGCGGCAGTGTCACGGGCGCGGCGGCGAGCCGTTCGTCGAGGGCTGCGATCAGCGCGTGCTTATCGGCCCGGCGCTGCAATTGCCAGAGCCCGAGGCCCAGGAAGGCCACCACCATGACCAGCGTGAAAATGGCAAAACCGGCCGTCCCTCGCCGCAGCACAAGCCCGCCGGTCATTTTGGCTCGCGGTCGATCAGTTGGCCCGGCGCGGCCTTGTGATGAAACTGCAGCGCGATCAACAGCGACTTCATCGAGCGCATCGGCAATAGCGTGGTGGCCAGGATCAAGGGCAGCCAGAGCGCGGCATGCACCCAGAACGGCGGCTGGTACTTCACCTCTACAATCAACGCGGCGGTGACGACGACGGCGCCTGCGATCATGATCAGGAAGATCGCCGGCCCGTCGCCGGCGTCGATGAAGGCGTAGTCGAGCCCGCAGACTTCGCAGGACGGCCGCAGATGCAGGAAGCCTGCATAGAGCTTGCCTTTGCCGCAACGCGGGCAGCGGCAGGCGATGCCGCGCAAGGCGCTTTGGGTGACGGTGGGGACGACATCATCAGGCATGCGCTCGCCTTGCAAAAGAAAAAAGGGGCGGTCGTTGAGACCACCCCTTTGTAACACGTTGGATCTGCGATCAGTGAGCGCCGTGCGCGAGGCCTTCGGGGCCGCGGAACCAGACATAGATGCAGATGAACAGGAACAGCCACACCACGTCGACGAAGTGCCAGTACCAGGCGGCGAATTCGAAGCCGAGATGCTGGGTCGGGGTGAAGTGGCCGGCATAGGTACGGATCAGGCAGACCAGCAGAAAGATGGTGCCGACCAGCACGTGGAAACCGTGGAAGCCGGTCGCCATGAAGAAGGTGGCGCCGTAGATGTTGCCGGAGAAGTGAAAGGCGGCGTGGGCGTATTCATAGGCCTGCACGCAGGTGAAGCAGGCGCCAAGCACGACGGTCAGGATCAGGCCGTACTTGACCCCCTGGCGGTCGTTCTCGAGCAGCGCGTGATGGGCCCAGGTCACCGTGGTGCCGGAGGTCAGCAGCAGAAGCGTGTTCAAAAGTGGCAGATGCCAGGGGTCGAAGGTCTCGATGCCCTTCGGCGGCCAGGTGCCCGGCACGCTGCAGGCGCCCATCGCGGTGCCGGCGCCGCAGCCGAACACGGCGTCGCGGGTGGCGTGGACGGCGTCGGCGGGGAACAGCGCGGAGTTGAAGAAGGCCCAGAACCAGGCGACGAAGAACATCACTTCGGAGGCGATGAACAGGATCATGCCGTAGCGGTGGCTGATCTGGACCACGCGGGTGTGGTCGCCCTTGTACTGGGCTTCGCGGATCACGTCGCCCCACCAGCTCGCCATGGTGTAGAGCACGCCGATGGTGCCGACGCCGAAGATGATCGGCGCGGCCGCGAACATGTGGTGCATCCAGGTGACGGCGCCCACGGCCATGATGAAGGCCGAGATCGAGCCGACCACCGGCCACGGGCTCGGATCGACGAGGTGGTAGTCGTGGTGCTTGACGTCAGCCGTGGACATTGCGGTCTCTCCGTTAGCGGTGCCGTGTTCTTCGGCACATCTTCGTCTCAAAAATCAAAAACCAACATCCCGCAAGATACGGGAATCGGCCGTTACAAGTTTCCCGTTACAAGTTTCCCTTGCGCTTGTCCGTCTCGCTCGCAGCCAGAGGCTTCGGCGCCGGATCGCGCACCGGATAGAAGGTGTAGGACAGGGTGATGGTGCTCAGGCCGTCGTTCTCGCTGTCGGCGACCAGCGCCGGATCGACATAGAATACGACCGGCATCTCGCGCTTTTCGCCCGGCGCCATGGTCTGTTCGGTGAAACAGAAGCAGTTGATCTTCTGGAAATACGATCCGACCGTCAGGGGGGCCACGTTGTAGGCGGCCTGGCCGGCGGTGGTGCGCGCCGACTGGTTGGTGACCGTATAGAACACGGTGACGACCTGGCCGATATTGACCTCGATCTCGGTCTGCTCGGGCTCGAACTTCCAAGGCAGGCCAGGTGCGACGTTGGAGTCGAAACGCACCGCGATCCTGCGCGTCAGCGGCGCACCCGAGGGGGCCGAAGTGGCGACCTGGGTGGTGCCGTTGAAGCCGGTGGCGCGGCAGAACCAGTTGTAGAAGGGAACGGCGGCATAGGAGGCGCCGACCATCAGCACCACGACGAAACCGCAAATCGACGCCACCACCGCATCGCGCGTCAGGCCGCGCCGCGAAACCATCTTCTGGCTTGCGGTGGGCTCTCGTCGCGTGGTCGGCTGGTTTTCCATCTGGCTACATCGGCCTCACTAGGACACCCGGTCCCTTGACCATGGTGACGGCGAAAAACAGTACGACCAGCACACCGAGCGCCAGCGCGATCGCGATCGAGCGGGAACGGCGGCTTCTTTTCTGCGCCTCGGTGAGGACGATTCCATCTGGCTTTTGATTGTCCATGTCGTCGCCATGCGCCCCTTACCCGAACACGGGCATGATGGCGCGGATCGCAGGTGCGACCGCGCGTACAACGACCTCGAGCAGCAGGGTCGCAAACAGCGCGAACAGATAAAAGATCGAGAAGGCGAACAGCCGGCGCGTCGCGCGGCCGGCTGCCTTGCCTTCGCGGTGGCGGTAGACGTTGACGGCCAGTGCCATCATGCCGGCGCCGAGCACCAGCGAGGCGATGCCGTAGATCGCGTCGAAATAGCCAAGCGGCCAGGGCGCGACGGCAACCGCGACCAGCACGATGGTGTAGAGCAGGATCTGCAACCGCGTCGCATCGGGACCGGCGACCACGGGCAGCATCGGGATGCCTGCGCGGGCATAGTCGTCGTTGCGGAACAGCGCCAGCGCCCAGAAATGCGGCGGGGTCCAGAAGAAGATGATGAGGAACAGCAGCACCGGCTCCATCGACAGCGAGCCGGTCGCAGCGGCCCACGCCACGACAGGCGGCAGCGCGCCGGCGGCGCCGCCGATCACGATGTTCTGCGCGGTCCAGCGCTTCAGGCCGATGGTGTAGATCACGACATAGAAGAAGATCGTGAAGGCGAGCAGCGCGCCCGCCACCCAGTTGACGAGAATGCCGAGCGTCATCACCGAGAAGAACGCCAGGATCATGCCGAAGGCCATCGCTTCCGGTGCGGTGACGCGCCCGCGCGGGATCGGCCGGTTGGCGGTGCGCGACATCAAGGCGTCGATGTCGGCCTCATAGGCCATGTTCATCGCGCCCGAGGCGCCGGCGCCGACCGCGATGCAGAGGATCGAGGTGAAGGCGAGGATCGGGTGGAAATGGCCGGGCGCGATCACGAGGCCGACCAAGGCCGTGAACACCACCAGCGACATCACCCGCGGCTTCAGCAGCGCAAGGTAGTCGCCGACCTCCGCCTCGGAAATCCGCGGGAACTCGATGGCGTTGTGATCGACTACCGACAAGATGGATCTCGCTTGGTTAAAAAGCTCGCGGCGCGCGGGGTGCGCGCGCCGCGAAGAGGATTACTGCACCTTCGGCAGAACTTCGAACTGATGGAAGGGCGGCGGCGACGACAGCGTCCATTCCAGCGTTGTGGCGCCGGCACCCCACGGATTGTCCGCGGCCTTTTCCTTGCGCACGAAGGCATCGATCACGCCGTAGATGAAGATCAGCACGCCGAAGCCGGAAATATAGGAGCCGACCGAGGACACCAGGTTCCAGCCGGCGAAGGCGTCCGGATAGTCGACATAACGGCGCGGCATGCCCGACAGGCCGAGGAAGTGCTGCGGGAAGAACACCAGGTTGACGCCGATGAAGGTGAACCAGAAGTGCGCCTTGCCGATGGTTTCCGAATACATGTAGCCGGTCATTTTCGGGAACCAGTAGTACCAGCCGGCGAAGATCGCGAACACGGCGCCGAGCGACAGCACGTAGTGGAAGTGGGCGACGACGTAATAGGTTTCCTGCAGCACGCGGTCGACACCGGCGTTCGCCAGCACGACGCCGGTGACGCCACCGAGGGTGAACAGGAAGATGAAGCCGATCGCCCAGATCATCGGGGTCTTGAACTCGATGGAGCCGCCCCACATCGTGGCGATCCAGGAGAACACCTTCACGCCCGTCGGGACCGCGATCACCATGGTGGCGGCGACGAAATAGGCCTGCGTCGCCGAGGACATGCCGACCGTGTACATGTGGTGCGCCCACACCACGAAGCCGATGCCGCCGATCGCGACCATAGCGTAGGCCATGCCGAGATAGCCGAACACAGGCTTCTTCGAGAAGGTGGAGACGATCTGGCTGACCATGCCGAAGCCGGGCAGGATCAGGATGTACACTTCGGGGTGGCCGAAGAACCAGAACAGATGCTGGAACAGCACCGGATCGCCGCCGCCCTCGGCGGAGAAGAAGGTGGTGCCGAAATTGCGGTCGGTGAGCAGCATGGTGATGGCGCCGGCGAGCACCGGCAGCGACAGCAACAGCAGGAACACCGTCACCAGGATCGACCACACGAA
>JAIEPP010000365.1 GCA_019748335.1 Xanthobacteraceae bacterium | reverse complement strand
GGAGAATTAACGCCGGCCAACACGATTGACCGGGCCGCCGCGATTCATCGGCGTACCGGCGCGCACGCCAACGCCGGGAGCGCCGACACCGACGCCGGCGACGGGTGCAACCACCACCGGCGCGGGCGTCACGACGACGGCAGCCGCCGTCGGCCGCACCACGCAGCCCTGCGGCACGCCCGCCGGCTTGCAATAGACCACCGCGGCCTCAGCCGTACCCGCGCCGAACCCAAGCGAAACCGAGGCCACGGCCGAAAGCGCGGCCGCGGTCAGACCGGCGCGCAGCCATCCCTTGTTCTTCAACATGTATCTCTCCCGATTTGGCGTGCAGTCTTGCGAGGCACCACACGGTCACCGCAGCCGACGCGGGCTGTACATGGCGCAGCGCCACGCGCGGCGACATCCCATGAAAAGGGTGCCGCGACCCGGCAGCGGCCTATCCGGTGCCATGAACATGGCATGGACCGCGGCTGCGGCCTCGACGAGGTTTCGCGCGCTTGATTTCAGGCGCGCCATTGCACGCGCCCTTCAACCCGAAAGGTGACTC
Source organism: Xanthobacteraceae bacterium (assembly GCA_019748335.1). Classification (GTDB taxonomy): domain Bacteria; phylum Pseudomonadota; class Alphaproteobacteria; order Rhizobiales; family Xanthobacteraceae; genus Bradyrhizobium. Next base: position 7,057 of record JAIEPP010000365.1, on the reverse strand, counting down.
ATGAAAAGATCGGTTTACGCCGCCTCGGCATTCGCTTCGGTCATGCTGCTATTCGCCGCCGGCTCGCCAGCCACGGCGCAGTCGGGACCGAGCCCCCAGGAACAGATGGCGTGCCGTTCCGATGCCGGAAAATTCTGCGCCGAACATATCGGCAAGCCGCCGCAGATGAATGCCTGCTTGCGCGACAACAAGGCCAAGCTGTCGGATTCCTGCCGCAAGGTGGTGGAGTCGCGCGGCGGGTGAGTGGCGGTAGCTCGCTTAATCGTTACCGAACAGGGTAATGCGGGGCGTATCGAGCCTGACCGGCTCGCTCGCAAAGGCCTGCCGCGCTTCGGTGTCTTCCCGCACCGCGCGCTCGACGGCATCGAGCCCCTGCTCTCGCGGCTGAAGCACGCGGCGCTTGTCGGCCCATTGCTGATGGCGCTCGGCGCGCCGCTTCTCGGTGACCGCGCGCTTCAGATCGGCATCGCGCGCTTTGGCGAACGCTTCGCGTGGCGAAGCCGCCGGCTCGCGCGCGGTCTGCTCGGCCGTCTTCTGTTCAGCAGGCGGTACGGCGGCAGGTAATTCCTTCTGCGGTTCGGTCTTTGCAGGCGCGGCCGCGACGACCGGAGCCGGGGACGGCGCTGGTTGCGACGTCGCCGGTTGCGTGACGGCGATCGCAGGCGCCGGTTCCGACGGCGGCGAACTCACAGGCATTGATCGCTCTGCCATCCGCAGTTCCAGCTTGGTCGGTTCCGTCGCATATTTGGGCTGATGCGGCGCAACGATGTTGGAGAACAGCAACCCGCCACCGAGACCGGCGGCGATCGCGATCGCCACGGTTCCCACGCCTGCAAAATAGGCTGTTGTTGTGCGCATGATATCGGCTCCGTTATCCACGCGGGCAACGCGTGGAAGGGGGCCGATGTTCCGGGATAATCGGGCGGTTACGAAAATGGAACCGGCGGCGTAGCGCCGGCTCAGATCATGGAAGCGACTTTTTCCAGCCCGATGATGCGGGCGAGCGAACGCACTTCGCTCTTCTGGTCTTCACGCAGCTGGAACAACAGCGGCATCGCCGCCGACTTCAGCTGCTGGACTTCCTCGGCCTCGGGATCGATCGGCACGCCCGGGGCGTTCGGATTGGCCTGGCGGCCGGCGTGGATCTTGCGGGCAACCGCGCGCAACGCGTTTTCCACCGGCGGCCAGTAGGATTCCTGCGACGACGAAAGCTTCAGGCGTTCCTTGATCCCGGCGATCTGGATATCGCTCAGCAGCGCGTAGTTCTTCTGCGGCTGCGGCTTGGCGGCGGCCTTCGGTTTCGGCGGCGCGGCTGCCGGGGCAGTGGTAGGCGAAGTCACTTGCTGAGGCATGCCGAGATCGGCCGGCGATGTCGAGGCATAGGCGCGACGCAGCGACTCGTTCAGCGCGGGGTCTATCTGCACGGGTTCGGACGGCTTGACATCAAAAGTCCGGGGATCGAACGCAGCCAGCGCCTGGCTGACGACCGCGAGCTTGTCCTTCTTGCCTTCACGGTTCGAAACCGGGGACTGGATCGAAGAGGTCGAGGCGGCAGCCAGTTCGAAGCGCGCCAAGGGTACGCTGTCACGGCCGAGAATGCTGGTGGCGGCGGCGCCGACCACGAGAAAGCAGGTCAGTGCGACGATCGTCATGGCTCTGGTCAAAAAGGTCTCCATATCCACCGACCGCCTGGGCCTCTCTTTTAGAATTGAATGGTAATTAAGGCTTTACCATGCCGATCGAACGGCCAGCCCCACCGTAAAAGCCCGGAAATCCCACTGAAACGGCTGAAATCCTGCGAAAATCAGGCCGCGGCGGCTAGATCATAGGCCTCCTGGATATCGGCGACGATATCGGAGGCCTCCCAGAGCGCGTCCGGGGCGACCGAGCGCAGGCTGATGGTCCAGTTGCTTTTGCCGGTGCGGGGCATGCTGACGATGTCGAATTCAACGTTGCGGCACAGCGGATGCCGGTCGAGGGCCCGGGTCACTCGCCATTTGATCTCGTCGAGGGTCGCCGGGGTCTTTGCAAAAAACGGCTCGAGGTTCATGTCAGCCCCTTCGCTTGGCGGTCAGCCCGGCCGTGGCGGCGGGCCGTCCTCTGGGGCTATTGTTGGGGCGGCTATGGTTAACGGCGCGTTAAATCCGAACGCCGGGCAAACACGGTGCGACAGACCTGCATGGCGGAAACGACATCCCCGACAATCATAACGGCTGCGGCCAGACCCTCGGTGCGCGCCGCGCTGGTGGCCGCCATGGCGATCTCGGCCGCGACGCTGGTGATCGCGACTTTCGAATTGTCGATGGCCGACTGGCCGTCGGCCTTCGTGCTGCTGGGGCTCGTTCCGTTGACGGCGCTGAGCTTCATCGGAGGCGGCCTGTGGTCGATGACACTGCTGCTTCGCATCCGAAACCACGGCGTGAAGTTCGCAGCGCCGTTCCTGCTCTATGCGCTGACGCTGACGCTGCTGCAATATGCGCCGCTGGAGCAGATCGCCTTGCAGCGGAATTTCGACTGGCACCGGGCCAACCGCGAACGGATCGTAGCGCTGGTCGAGGCCGGCGAACTCAGGCCCAATGTCGACTACAACAAGAACCTGATCGCGCTCGGCGATCGCGAGGCCAACGTTTCCGCAGGCGGCAACGACATCGTCGTCGATCCCGTCGAGAAGGGCTCCTATGTGCTGTTCCTGACCTCGCGCGGCCTGAAACACTATTTTTCCGGTTTTCTGCACGTGCCTGATGGCGCCGATCCGAAGGACTTCTTCGAGTTCGACGACAAGCCGCCGAGCCGGCTCGTCCGCTACGACAAAGGCTGGTATTTCGTGGCGAATTGAGCGCGGCTCAGCCGACTGCAGCGACAGTATTTGCGCTGCAACAGCAACGGTTCATTTACACTGGCGCCGATCTCCACGATCTGCACCCCAAGGTTTTAACTGCGATTACGCGCAGCCGCGATAGGTTGGACGCCGTCGACTTGAGGGCGGCACTGCGGATCATCCGCGCACGGACGGAAACAGAATATGCGGCGCGGCCGAAAACTTCTTATCTTCCATCTCATCTTCTTCTCGGTGTTGAGCGTCATCGCCTTCATCCCGGGTGGCGCGTTGTTCGTGGCGTTGATCACCGCCATGCTGCTACCGCTGTTCGGGATCCCGGCATTTTTTACGATCGCAGCGCCGACCGTCCTGCTTTACTCAGTTGCACTGGTCCCCCTGTGGCTGGCGTTGACAGAGGCCAGGCGCCGCATCGTTCCGATCGCCGGCGCCGCCGTTCTGCCCGTCCTCGTCGCCGTCGGGCCTGGAACGTTTACACGGCAGGAAACGGCGGATTTCGCCGTGCGAGCGAGCAAGGAAGATTTAAAGCGCTCGACAGATACCAAGCCGAGGAGCCTCGAACTGGTCGGCGACAACATGTCCGGCATGCTCACCTACGGGGAGGAAGTCGGCGACAAGAATGCCGCCTGCAATGAAGTCTGCCGACGCTTGTTATTCAACGGCGAAGCCGACTGGGTGCGGATGACGCGAGTCCCCGATATCGGGACGCGGTCGGGAAAAACGTTGAGCGCCACTTATCGCATCGAGCGGCGGACGTCCTGTCCGCAAGCCTATCCGGACGGCACGCAAATCGAGAAAGCGGTGCGCGACCGGCTGATCAACGGCGACTGCCTGGTCGTCGAGACCGATCGCCACGACGCCCCCGACGCAGTCGTGACATGGACGACACAGTACTTCGACCAAAGCTATCCGTCCAAGCTGCCGGAGCATCCCCCGCGTGGCGCAACCATCGTGACGGTGAAGCAACTCCGTATCGTCACCGGGCAAGGCCTGACACTTGCGCCCGTATTGCAACAGACTGAAACCGTCGCGCTCGTGCTCGCGCTGCCGTTTTATATCGGAACCGAGATGCACATGCAGGGCGGCTACAACGGAGCCACGATCGGCCGGGACAAGATCGAAGCGCACTCGATCGATCTCGCTCAAACGTTGCGCGACACCTTCGGTTACAGGATCGCCGAAATTTCGGCGCCACCGCCGGAGGACCCGAAGCAAATGGCCGAACGCATTCTTGGTCTCCCGCCGGAGACGAGCCGAACCCTTTCGGCGCAACAGCAGGACGCGATCAAAGACGTATTAACGGGTATCCGCGGGCAACCGTCGCTCTCGGACGCGAATGTCGACTTCATCCGCCGCGTCATCGCCGACAAGCGGATCACCGAGGGTCAGGTGGGTATCCCGCTGCAAGACATGTTCCGCAAATTCACCGCACGTCTGGAGCCGCTGATTCCGGTTGTCGTCGACCGCTTGACGATCATTGTGCCGCAGCGGGACGGGCATTACCAGTCCATGCTGGGCTGGTCGCTGGTGAACTATTCCGCCGACAGCCTGCGGCCCTATCGCGACGGGATGATCGCGATTGCCGAAAAACAGGCCGACTGGGTCTCGACCGGCGTGCTGACCCGCCTGGCTGAACTCGGCAGCGACAAAGGCGTCGACCTTGTGATCAAACGGCTTGATTCCGACCAGGTGCGGCAATTCGCGGCCGTCGCTGCGTGTCGGGCGAGCGATGACGCTTGGTCCATGCTGGAGCCCGCTGTACTGGCCCACCTCGCAGCCCCGCGACGAAGCAATACCCTGCAGGATGAGGAAGGCCCCTTGATGCTTGCCCTGGTACGCCACGGCAAGAAATCGGTGGTAATTGACATGGTCGAACGCCGCGATCTCTTCAACAAGCAGAATACGTTCAACCGGTTGGCCCGGTTCGAGCAAGGCTTCGCTCCCGAACAATGTAGGCACCTGTAAGTCACGCCTGCTCCGCTAGACTTCCGCGCCGTTTTCCGCCTGCGCACGGCCGCCACCGACCGAGCCGACGGTGATGCCGCCGATGATCAGCGCCATCGCCAGAAACAGCGACGGCTCCAAAGCCTCGCCCAGGAAAACGGTCGCGCTGACGATGCCGAGCAGCGGCGTCGCCAGCAGGCACAGCGAGGTGGTGACGGCCGGCAGGCTGCGGTTGACCATCGTCATGGCCCAGTGCGCGAGCGCGGTGCAGACACTGCCGCTATAGACCAGAAGCGCTGCGAGACGGCCGGTCCACGCGACATGCGGTAGGCCTTCGAAAGACACAGCCAGCACCGACAGCAGCACGGCCGCCAGCAGCACCTGCCAGAACACCAGCTGAAACGGCGTCGAGATCCAGCGATGCGCGCGGACATAGACGATGTTGCCGGCCCAGCAGAACGCCGCGATCAGGATCAGGCCGCTGCCATACAGCGCGCTACGATCGCCCCAGTTCAGCGTCGCCGGATTGAAGATCACGGCGAGGCCGGCGAGACCGCAGCCGATGCCGATGGCGCGCCTGATCGTGATCGCTTCCGACAGGAAGATCGCAGCCCCGATCGCCACCCAGATCGGCGTGGTATAGCCGAGCACGATGGCCCGGCCCGCCGGCACGAATTGCACCCCGGCCGCGACCAGTGCCGAGAACGCCACCATGTGCAGGATCGAGGTACAGAGCACGACCGGGATGTCGCCGCGCTTCGGGACGATGAAATCCCCCTGCGCCCACAACAACGGCGCCAGGCCCGCCGCCGCGATCATGCAGCGGATCGCCGTCGACCATAGCGGCGGTATCTCGTGCACGATCAACTTCGTCACCGGCCAGTTGGTGCCCCAGGCAAACACGACCAGCGCCAGCAGGCCCGCTGCATTGCGGGTCGAAAGTCCACCGGTGATCTCGCGTCCAACGTCCGCCATCCCGCATTGCCTATCGTCCAAACTGGCTCTAACAAAAGAACCAGTTTGGAAAACATGCTGGATCCAGTCATGGACGACCTGCTGCCCGGAATGCTGCATCTCGTGCGCGACGGCACCGAGACGCTGACGCGCCAGCTTACCGACCAGCTACGCCTGCTGATTGCGGGCGGACGCCTGGCACCGGGCCAGCGCCTGCCCTCGAGCCGGCAACTGGCGCAGGCGCTCGACCTGTCGCGCAACACCGTCTCGTTTGCGATCGAGCAATTGGCGGCCGAGGGCTACGTCAGCCTTTCCGCCGGACGCCGGCCGGCGGTCGCCGAAGGCTTGTCGCTCGACGGTGGCAAGCCGCCCTCGAAGAGCAACCGCGTCCCGGCCGGCCGGTTTTCTTTGTCGCCTTGGGCGCGCGGACTGGAGCGGGCGGCCTGGCCGCCGGTCTACGATGCGCGACCGCGGCCGTTCCAGCCGGGACTCGCTGACGAACGCGAGTTTCCGCACGAGCTGTGGAGTCGCTGCCTGCGGCGCGCGGCGCGCAATGCGCTGTCACGCCGCGACCGCTCCGCCAACCATCCGCCGTTGCAGGAGGCGTTGCTCGGACATCTGGCGGTTCATCGCGGCATCAAGGCAAAGCCCAACCAGATACTGATCGTGCCGACCGCGCAGGCCGGGTTGGCCATGGTCGCCCATGCGCTGCTGGCGCGTGGAGACCACGCCTGGATCGAAAGTCCGGGCTACGGCGGCGCCCATGTCGCGTTGCAGGCGGCAGGCGCCGTCGTCACCGGGATCCCGCTCGACGAACACGGCATCACTGTCGGCTCGCGCAAACACGCGCCGCGCCTGATCTTCGTCACCCCATCGCACCAGTACCCCACCGGCGGCATGATGCCGATCGGTCGCCGGCTCGAACTGATCCGTTACGCCGACGCCGTGGGAGCCGCCGTGATCGAAGACGACTATGACGGCGAGTTTCACTACGAGGCGCGCCCGGTGGCGGCGCTGCAGGGGCTCGCGCCGTCCGGCGGCGTGTTCTATCTCGGCACGTTTTCGAAATCGACCTATGCGGATATTCGCCTCGGCTATGTCGTGGTGCCCGAAGCGCTGGTCGCGACGTTCGAGCTGGCGCAGCGCCACATGGGATTGCTGACCTCGATCACGACACAGGACGCGCTGGCCGAGTTCATCACATCAGGCGCCTACCTCGCCCATCTTCGGCGGATGACGCGTCTCTACAAGTCGCGACGCGACCGCCTGCTGCAGGCGCTCGCGACGGAGGCCGGCGACCGGCTCACCATTGAAGTTCCCGCC
>JAIEPP010000598.1 GCA_019748335.1 Xanthobacteraceae bacterium | reverse complement strand
CCACCAGCGAGGTGCGCTCCTGCATCAGCTTCTGGGCCTTCTGGGGATCGTTCCAGAGATTGGGATCTTCGGCGAGCTTGTTCAGCTCCGCGAGGCGTGCCGTGGATGCATCGACGTCAAAGATGCCTCCTCAGCAGCCCGACTGACTGCTTGATCTCTTCAACAAGGCGTTCGACTTCGGCGCGCATGGTCTCTTCTGTCTGCGGCTAAACCGCCATTGAATAGGTTGCGACGGATGTAGCGATGTACGCCGCAAAGCGCAATCGGCAAACACCCACGTCTAGTAAAGGCTGCCAGTTCCGGGCCTCATGATGTCGCTACCGACGTCGCCGGGCGCCTGCATCGGGGGCAGCCTGCCGTCGTCCACGCCGACACCCATGACGGCATAGCTATCCGTCGGCGCGGTGCCCGGCTTGAACGCCTCCAGGATGGTACGGGTGCCCTCGCCGGGCCTGGCACGTGCGCCGGTCTTGGGATCGACCTGCACCAGCCTCATGCCGGCGGGCACCTTGAACGGGGTTGCCGGTTTGTCGGCGAGCGCAAGCTTCATGAAGTCCTTGGCGATAGGCGCGGCGGTATGACCACCCTGCGCGGCTCTGCCGAGGCTGCGGGGCTTGTCATAGCCGAGATAGAGACCGACGACGAGGTCGGGTGAAAAGCCGACGAACCAGACGTCCTTGCCGTCGCTGGTGGTGCCGGTCTTGCCAGCGATCGGCTTGCCGACCTCGCGCATGACCGACGCGGTGCCGCCCTGCACCACGCCTTCCATCATCGAGGTGATCTGATAGGCCGTCAGCGAATCCAGCACCTGCTCGCGGCGATCGACCAGTTGCGGCTCGGGCTGGTTCTTCCACCCCTCGGGCGCGTCGCAACCGCGGCACTCGCGCGCGTCATGCTTGAAGATCGAATGGCCGTAGCGGTCCTGGATGCGATCGATCAAGGTCGGCTTCACCCGCCGGCCGCCATTGGCAAAGATGGAATAGGCCGTGACCATCCGCATCACGGTGGTTTCGCCGGCGCCGAGCGCATAAGAAAGATAGTTCGGCAATTCGTCATAGACGCCGAAGCGCTTGGCATATTCGCCGATCAGGGGCATGCCGATATCCTGCGCCAGCCGCACGGTCACGGTGTTGATCGACCATTTCAGCGCTTCGCGAAGCGTGATCGGCCCGCGATATTTGCCGACCGAAAAGTTTTCCGGACGCCAGACGCCGGCCTGCCCCTGATCGATCTCGATCGGCCCGTCGACCATGATGCTCGAGGGCGTGTAGCCGTTGTCGATCGCGGATGAATAGACCAGCGGCTTGAACGTCGATCCGGGCTGCCGATAGGCCTGCGTCGCGCGATTGAACTGGCTCTGGTCGAACGAGAAGCCGCCCACCATCGCCAGCACGCGGCCGGTCCACGGATCCATCGCGACCATGGCGCCGGATACTTCCGGCAACTGACGCAGCCGGTACTGGCCTTCGACGGCGTTGCCGTCCTTGCCGAACAGCGGATCGGCGTAGATCACGTCCCCCGGCGACAGGATTTGCGACACCGAGGCCTGCGTCTTGCCGCGCGCCCCGCCCACCGGCTTGGCCCATTTGACGCCTTCGAGCGTGATGAGGCCGGTTTGCCGCTCCCTGGAGATCGCGCCGCCGAGTTCGTGGATCGGCTGAAATCCGATCCGCGCCGACTGATCGCTGGTCTCCAGCACCACGGCCATGCGCCACGGCGAGATATCGGCCAGCGACTTGACGTCGGCGAGTTTCACGCCCCAGTCGCCTGAAATGTCGAGCTTGCTGGTCGCACCGCGCCAGCCCTGCGCCTCGTCAAAATTGACGAGACCGGCGGCCATGGTCTTGCGCGCCATCACCTGCAGCTTGGGATCCAGCGTGGTGCGGACCGAGAGGCCGCCCTCGTAGAGTTTCTTTTCGCCGTAGCGCTCAAGAATGTCGCGGCGGACTTCTTCGGCAAAATATTCGCCGGCGAAAGTGCGCGCAGTGTTGGACCGGTTGGTGACGACCAGCGGGTCCTTGCGGGCCTTCTCGGCTTCGGCCTGCTTGATCCAACCGTTTTCCAGCAGCCGGTCGATCACGTAGTTGCGGCGCTCGATGGCGCGGTCGCGGTTACGCACCGGATGCAGCGCGCCCGGGGCCTTCGGCATCGCGGCCAGATACGCCGCTTCGGCGACCGTGAGGTCGTTCACCGACTTGTCGAAATAGACCAACGAGGCGGCGCCGATTCCGTAGGCGCCGAGCCCGAGATAGATCTCGTTCAAATAAAGCTCGAGGATGTGGTCCTTGGAATAAGCGCGCTCGATCCGCATCGCCAGCAGCGCTTCCTTGATCTTGCGGGCGAACGAAACCTCGTTGGTGAGAAGAAAGTTCTTGGCGACCTGCTGGGTGATCGTCGAAGCCCCCTGCGGCCGCCTGTTCGAACCGAAATTCTGCGCGTACAGCACCACGGCCCGCGCCATGCCGGAAAAGTCGATACCGCCATGCTCGTAGAAGTTCTTGTCTTCGGCGGCGAGGAACGCGTTGATGACGAGCTTCGGAACCGCCTGGATCGGCAGATAGAGCCGGCGCTCCTTGGCGTATTCGCCGAGCAGCGCGCCATCGGAGGCGTGCACCCGCGTCATAACCGGCGGCTCGTAATCCCGAAGCTGCGAATAGTCCGGCAGGTCCTTGGAGAAATGCCAGATCGCGCCGGCGGCGCCGACGACACCGACCAGAAATACGACAGTCCCCGCGGTGAACAGGAAACCCAAAAACCGCACCAGCAAGCGCATTACAGAACTTCCGATCCAACCCTTGCGGAGCAACTTTCAGCGCCTGTCCGCGGCGAACCGTCCGGACAAGCAAGCGGTTTGGCTTAGTACAGCCCGCCGGTTCCCGGCCGCATGATATTGCCGGCGTCGGGCGCGGCGCCTTGCGGCATCCGCTGCTGCCCGTCGGCATCGGCGACGCCGATGACCGAGTAGTTGTCCGGCGGCGCCGTGCCCGGCTTGAAGGCTTCCAGGATGGTCCGGCCGCCATCGCTGGGACCGGCGCGCATGCCGGACTTGGCGTCGACGCGAACCAGCTTGATGCCGGCGGGCACCTTGAACGGGATCGCCGGCTTGTCGGCCAGCGCCAGCTTGAGGAAGTCGCGGGCGATCGGGGCCGCCAGATGGCCGCCGGTCGCGCCCCTGCCGAGGTTGCGCGGCTTGTCGTAGCCGACATAGATGCCGACCACGAGGTCCGGCGAGAAGCCGACGAACCAGGCGTCCTTTTCGTCGTTGGTGGTGCCGGTCTTGCCCGCGATAGGCTTGCCGACTTCCTTGACGACGGTCGCGGTGCCGGCCTGCACCACGCCTTCCATCATCGAGGTGATCTGGTAGGCCGTCATCGGGTCCAGCACCTGCTCGCGGCGATCAACCAGTTGCGGCTCGGGCTGGTTCTTCCAGCCGCCGGGCGCATCGCAACCGCGGCATTCGCGCGCGTCATGCTTGAAGATGGTGTGGCCGTAGCGATCCTGGATACGATCGATCAGGGTCGGCTTCACGCGGCGGCCGCCATTGGCGAACATCGAATAGGCCGTGACCATCCGCATCACGGTGGTTTCGCCGGCGCCCAGCGCATAGGATAGGAAGTTCGGCAGTTCGTCATAGACGCCGAAGCGCCTGGCATATTCGCCGATCAAGGGCATGCCGATGTCCTGCGCCAACCGCACCGTCACGGTGTTGAGCGACAGCCGGAGCGCGTTACGCAGCGTCACCGGGCCGTTGTATTTGCCGCTGGCGTAGTTTTCCGGCCGCCAGACGCCGGCACCCTGCCCCTGATCGATTTCGATGGGCGCGTCGACCACCACGGTCGACGGCGTATAGCCGTTGTCCATCGCCGCCGAATAGACCAGCGGCTTGAACGACGAACCGGGCTGCCGATAGGCTTGCGTCGCGCGGTTGAACTGGCTCTGGTCGAACGAGAAGCCGCCCACCATCGCCAGCACGCGGCCGGTCCACGGGTCCATCGCCACCATCGCGCCGGACACTTCCGGCAACTGACGCAGCCGGTACTGGCCTTCGACGGCGTTGCCGTCCTTGCCGAACAGCGGATCGGCGTAGATCACGTCGCCCGCCGCCAGCACCTGCGCCACCGAAGTCGGCGTCTTGCCCTTCGCGGGTCCTGATGCGGCCTTGGCCCAACGCACGCCATCGATCGTGATAATTCCGGTTTGCCGCTGCTTGGAGACGGCGCCACCGAGTTCGCGGGACGGCTGGAACCCGATCCGCGCCGACTGGTCGGAGGTTTCCAGCACCACCGCCATGCGCCAGGGCGAGATATCGCCCAGCGACTTGATGTCGGCGAGTTTCACGCCCCAGTCGCCGGAGATGTCCAGCTTCGAAGGCGCGCCACGCCAGCCGGTTGCCTCGTCGAAATTGACGAGGCCGGCCACCATGCTCTTGCGCGCCATCACCTGCATCTTCGGATCGAGCGTGGCGCGGACCGACAATCCGCCTTCGTAGAGTTTCTTTTCGCCGTAGCGTTCGAAAATGTCGCGTCGGACTTCCTCGGCAAAATATTCGCCGGCGAAGATATGCGCGCCGTTGCCACGGCTGGTGACGATGAGCGGATCCTTGCGGGCCTTGTCAGCGTCGGCCTGCTTGATCCAGCCGTTTTCCAGCAGGCGATCGATCACGTAGTTGCGACGCTCGATGGCGCGGTCGCGGTTGCGCACCGGATGCAGCGCACCCGGCGCCTTCGGCATCGCCGCCAGATAGGCCGCTTCCGCGACCGAGAGTTCGTTCACCGACTTGTCGAAATAAACCAGCGAGGCCGCCGCGATCCCGTAGGCGCCAAGCCCGAGATAGATTTCGTTGAGATAGAGTTCGAGGATGCGGTCCTTGGAATAAGCGCGCTCGATGCGCATCGCCAGCAACGCTTCCTTGATCTTGCGGGCGAAGGAAACCTCGTTGGTCAAAAGGAAATTCTTGGCGACCTGCTGGGTGATGGTCGATGCGCCCTGCGGACGGCGGTTGGAACCGTAATTCTGGGCGTACAGCACTGCCGCGCGCGCCATGCCGGAGAAGTCGATGCCGCCGTGCTCGTAGAAGTTCTTGTCTTCGGCGGCGAGGAACGCGTTGATCACGAGCTTTGGAACTGCCTGAATCGGCAGATAGAGCCGGCGTTCCTTGGAGTACTCGCCGAGCAGCGCGCCGTCGGAGGCGTGCACGCGCGTCATGACCGGCGGTTCGTAATCCTGAAGCTGCGAATAGTCCGGCAAGTCCTTGGAGAAATGCCAGATCGCGCCGGCGACGCCGGCGACGCCCACCAGAAACACCACGGTTCCGGCGGCGAACAGGAAACCCAAAAACCGCACCAGCAAGCGCATTATCGACGTTCCGTTCCAACCCTTGCACCGCACCCGGCGGCGTCTGTCCTAGCGCAAAATCTCCGCCCACCGGGCCGCCGTTGCGCGGTCGAATAATCAATGAGGCCGATGGTACAAATACTCGGGCACAATACTCGCCGATTCCGAAGACCCTTCGGTGCCTTTTTATAGCGGTTCGGCTGTGGCCAAACTAGGGCTTGGACCGGCCGACGACACGCTTTTCACTCCACACTTGCTTCGCAATTCACTTGCCCGCTCCGGCAGTTGTCAGACGTTTGGCGAAAAATGCATCAATCGCCTGCGCCATCGATGCGACGGTCTTGGTCCGCCAGTTCTCCGACACCAGATGTTCCAGATCGCCCTTGTTCGAGACGTAGCCGAGTTCGACCAGTACCGACGGCACGTCGGGGGCCTTCAGGACCCGAAAACCCGCCGACTTGAGCGGATGCTTGTGCATCCGAACGGTGTTCTTCATCTCACCCATCAACAGACGCGCGAACCGGTTTGAAAACGTTCGGGTCTCGCGCTGCGCCAGGTCGATCAGGATGTCCGCGACCTCGGTCGGCTCGGATGTCAGATTGACGCCGCCGATCGCGTCCGACTTGTTTTCGGCCTCCGCCAGCCGCTCGGCCTCGACGTCGGAAGCCTTGTCGGACAGCGTGTAGATGGTGGCGCCCTGGGCGTCGCCTTCACGGCGCGGCAAGGCATCGGCGTGGATAGAGACGAACAGCGCAGCACCCTGCGTACGCGCCACCCTCACGCGGTCATCGAGCGGAATGAAGGTGTCGTCGGTACGGGTCATCACGACGCGATATTTGCCCGACCTCTCGATGCGATCCCGCAGCGCCAGGCCGAATCCCAGTACCAATGTCTTTTCGATGACATCGCCGCCGGCCTGGGTACCGTTATCGAGACCGCCATGGCCGGGGTCGATCACAATCAGTGGCCGGCCATCAGCGATCGGCGCGGGCCTGGCGGTCGCCGACCCATCCACGGCGGCATGGGCATCGGCGATCGCCGGCCGCAATTCGGGACGACTCTCCGGTGCCAGCAACTGCACGAAAGTGGTGCGATCGACCTCTTCGAACTCGAGCACCAGCCGCGGCGGCTGGCCATTGGCCGCCTCCAGCACATAGGATCGGGCGATCTTGGCCGGTCCCGCCAGATCGAACACGATTCGCGAGCCGCCGGGCATCACCAGGCCATAGCGGAACGCCTTGACCAGTCCGCGCCCCGCCGCGCCGGTGCCGGCGGCAAGTTTGAAGCTGACCTGGGGGATATCGACGACCACACGGTAGGGATCGGCGAGCGCGAAGGCGCGAAACGGGATGGTCTTGTCGAGATCGAGGACAAAACGGGTCTGCCTGGCATCCCCCGCCAGCCGGGCATCGGAAGCGACCGGGAAATTCGACGCCGCCACCTGCCCCGGCACAGCCGAGCCCGGAATCGACGAAGCTGGGGTCGGTCCTCCCGCGGCACTCGGACGAATGGATTCGGCACACAACAATGCTGCGGCGCACAACAGGCCGCATCCCAGCAAAACACAGTGATTTGCGCGGTTGGCCAACGATTCGGTGCCTCCGGAGACCCCTCATTACCGCATTAAAACCACAGGGTTAATCGAACCTTAAGCGAAACACCGCGAAAAGGGCCGAGTGTTGCCGGGCAGCGACGCTTCGAAGATGCTTCCCTTGCACGCGAGCCCCGATCCACGTATGTACGAGGGGCTGAAGGCTAATACTCCCGGTTGTGTCGCGTTCAGCCTCCCGGTGCAGCGCCGGAACCTTCTGACTTGAAGGGTCCAGCGTCTTTCCCGATCCCTCCACGGCCAGCGCAGCGCGCGGCTGACACGGAGTGGCGGTTTCGAGCCCGAGCGGCGTCCGGTCCCAGGTACCTTTCTGCTCCAGGGACGGTTTGAGATGCGATGGAACTGATTATTTGGACCCAAACCGGTCCGAAACGCGATTGCCGGCGGACACTTTGGTGCTGCGCCGGGGCTTTTAGCGAAGAGACAAGGCGGTATCCTTTTGCCGCCAACATGTTCAGACGGGCCGACGCTTGATGCGCCAGACTGTGTTGCCGACCAGGATCCAGGGATTGATCGCGCCGACGCGAAGTGAAAGCTTCGCACGTCGCACGGTTCCGGCGGGCCCCGGTTCGGCGCGGCGCCGAGATTTGCGTTTTGGCCTTCCCCTAACCCC